>CAYTWS010000098.1:0-6290 GCA_964442145.1 uncultured Ectothiorhodospiraceae bacterium
GTCATGATCGATGTAACCCAGCAGCGCCGCGCCGAGGCGGGTTACCGCGAGCTCTTCGAGAACGCCACCGAGGGCATCTATCGCTCGACCCCGGATGGGCGCCTGTTGCGCGCCAACCCAGCCCTGGTGCGACTGCAGGGCTTCGACAGCGAGGCGGCGCTTTTGGAGGCTGTCAGCGACATCGCCAACCAATGGTATGTCGACCCCAACGACCGCGAGCACATGCAAGCGCTGTTGGCCCGGGATGGCCACGTCGAGGGCTTCGAGGCCGAGATCCAACGCATCGGCACCGGCGAGCGCCTGCGCACGAGCGAGAACGTGCGCTCGGTCTATGGCGACGATGGGGCACTGCTGTATTACGAGGGCACGGTGCGCGACATCACGGCGTCGTACCGGGCGCAGCAGCTGGCCACACGGCGCAGCGAGATCCTGGAGATGATCGCGCGCGACGCCCCGCTGACCGGAACCCTCTACGAGATCGTGGGGGCGCTGGAGCAGACCCACGCCCGCCTCACCGCCGCAATCTTCCGCCTCCAGGATGGTCGACTGTACGCGGCGGCCGCACCCGGGCTGGCCAATACCTGCATCCGCGCCGTCGATGGCGCTGCCCCAAGCCGCATCGGTGGCGCGATCGCCCGAGCGATCCGCAGCGACCGGGCCGTCGTCGACGATGCGCTCGTCCCCACCGATGGCGCTTTCGCGCGGGCGGCCCACGAGGCCGGCTATGGTGCGGTGGTCGCGCTGCCCGTACGCGATCAACAGGGGGCGGCGTTGGGCGTGCTCACCGCGTTCGTCCAGTATGGACACGAGGCCGCGGACGAGCACATCCGGAGGCTCCGGGAGATGGCGCAGATCACCTCGATCGCCATCGAGCAGTTCCGTCTGGCGCAGGAGCTGCTACACCAGGCCCAATACGACACCCTCACCCGCCTGCCCAATCGCGCGCTCCTGGCCGAACGACTCGAGCAAGCGCTCGCGGAGGCCCAGCGCGAGACCTATGCAGTGGCCGTACTGCTGCTGGACCTGGACGAGTTCAAGCTGGTCAACGACACCCTCGGCCATAGCGCCGGCGACGCCCTGCTGGGTCAGGTCGCCGAACGCCTGCGCAGCTGTGTGCGTCCGGGCGACACAGTCGCACGCCTCGGTGGCGACGAATTCGTCATCGTCGTGCCATTGCGCGGCGGCGACATCACCGACGTCGCCGAGCGCATCCTGGCGACGCTACAAACCCGGCTATCGGTGGCAGGCCGCGAGGTCGCGGCGTGCCCGAGCATCGGCATCGCTTTATACCCCGACGACGGGGTGACCAGCGAGGCCTTGTTGCAGGCCGCCGACACGGCCATGTACGCGGCCAAGAACGGCGGCAAGAACCGCTTCCGATTCTTCTCCGCGGACATGAACGCGGAGATGAGCGCGCGCTTGCGCACCGAGGCGGAGCTGCGTGACGCCCTCGAGCGCGATGAGCTGGTGTTGCACTACCAGCCACGGGTGGCACTGGGCACCGGCGCCGTCGTGGGTGCGGAGGCCCTGTTGCGCTGGAACCATCCCCAGCGCGGCCTGCTCGAGCCCGCCGCGTTCTTGGGCACGGCCGAGCGGGGGCCGCTGATGCCGACCATCGACCGCCGGGTGCTGGAGCTAGTGGCGCAGCAGACCGTGTACTGGCAACGCCTTGGTCGCACCCCGGTCGTCTCGGCCAACCTCTCCGCCAATGAGCTCCACACCGACGGCTTTGGCGAGGAGGTCGCGCGCGTGCTCGCGAATGCCGGTGTCGATCCGGCGGGCATGGAGCTCGAGATCACCGAGTCGATGCTGATGAACGACTTCGAGCGCGCGACACGCCAGCTACGCGATCTCAAGGAGCGCGCACCGGGGCTGCGGATCGCGATCGACGACTTCGGCAGTGGCTATTCCTCGCTCAACTATCTACGCCATCTGCCGATCGATACCTTGAAGATCGACCGCTCGTTCACCGCCGACCTCAACGCCGACGACGACACCGCCGGGGCCATCGTCAAGACGATCATCGAACTCGGGCGCAACCTGGGGCTTACGGTGGTCGCCGAGGGCGTCGAGCAGCCCGAGCAGGCACGCCGGCTATTCGCGCTGGGCTGCGATCAGGCCCAGGGCTTCTGGTACGCCCCGGCGGTCCCCGTCGACGAGCTCGATGCCGGGCTAGCCTCGTGACTGCCGGTCCATCGCCCACCCCCCATCCCGCGGCGCAGCGTCACGAGGTCGTCGATGCCTTGTTGGGCCGCGCCATCGCCTATGGCGACGGCGCATTAGCGGCGCTCGTGCAGGGCCATGAGGACGGCAGCACGACCCTGCTCGCGCTCAAGCCGTCGACCGGAGCGCTGGCCGACGCGCTGTCGACGTTCCTCGCCGACGGCTGGTGCCAGCTAGCCGACACCGCCGGACATGCACGCCTGCCAGCCAGCGCTGCAGTGCTGACGCGCGCAGGCGCGAGCTGGCTCGCCGCTTGGCCCGCCCAACGCGGCGCGGTCACGACCAAGTACCTCACCCTCGTCGGTACCGCGGGCGAGGCCCCTTGCGACGACGGCACCATCGACGCCCTCGCCCGGGCGGCGGGGTCGCTGGCGATCGCCGGCGGGCGCGGACCGTTGGAGGCGCGCGCGCTCGACCACGAGGCCAGCGGCGTCGCCATCGCCGATGCGCGTGCGCCCGGCATGCCGCTCATCCATGTCAACGACGCGTTTATCGCGGTCACGGGCTACGCCCGCGAAGAGGTCATCGGGCGCAATTGCCGCTTCCTCCAGGCGGGCGAGCGCGACCAGGCCGCGCTGGGCGAGATCCGGGCGGCACTGCGCGAGGCGCGCCCGTGCCACGTGCGCCTGCGCAATCGGCGCAAAAACGGCGAGCCCTTCTGGAACGAGCTCCAGATCGCGCCGCTGCTCGACGACGACGGCCGGGTCACGCACTTCGTCGGCGTCCAGCTCGACGTCACCGAGTCGATCGACCTGGCCGAGCGCCTGGCGCACGAGCGCGAAGCGTTCCGCCGCGTCATCGAGGGCGCACCCAACGGCATCGTCGTCGTCGGCGACGACGGCGGGATCCGCTTCGCCAACGCCACCGCCGAGCGCATGCTGGGCGACCCGGACGAGTCGTTGCCGGGGCAGCGCTTCGGGGTGTCACTGAGCTCGTCGCCGCCGGCCGAGATCACGATCCATCGGGCCAGCAGCCACACCAGCGCCCCCGGCGTGGCCGAGCTCAACATTACGCGCAGCGAGTGGGAGGGCGAGCCCGTCTGGATCGCCATGCTCAACGACGTGACCGCGCGCCGGCGCGCCGAGGAGACGGCTCGGCGGATGGCCTACACGGATACGCTGACGGGGCTGGCCAACCGCGACCGGCTGCGCGATCGCCTCGACGAGGCGCTTCTACGCGCACACAGCCAAAACCATCGTGTCGGGCTGATCATGCTCGATATGGACCGCTTCAAGGAGATCAATGACTCGCTGGGCCACGCCGAGGGCGACCAGTTCCTGGTCCAGGTCGCGCACCGCTTGGGCGACACCTTGCGCGACAGCGACCTGATCGCGCGCTTCGGCGGCGACGAATTCGCCATCCTGCTCGACGGCATCCCCGATGCCGACACCGCAGCGGCCGTCGGCGACAAGATCCTGCGCGCCTTCGATGCGCCCCTGGCGCTCGAGGAGCGCGCGATCACGGCCGGCTGTAGCATCGGTATCAGCGTCTTCCCGGACGACGCCGACAACGCCGTCGCGATGATGCAGCACGCCGATGCCGCCATGTACCAGGCCAAGTCCGCCGGCGGCGGGACCTCGAGCCTGTATCACCGCGAGCTCACCGAACGCGCCGCGCGCCGCCTCGAGCTGGATCAATCGCTCGCCAGCGCGCTCGCGCAGGGGGAGTTCGTCGTGGATTACCAAAAGCAGGTCGCATTGGCCGACGGCAGCCTCGTCGGGATGGAGGCGCTGGTGCGCTGGCAGCACCCGGAGCGCGGTCGGGTGGGGCCGGGCGAGTTCATCGAGCACCTCGAGGATCTCGGCCTCATCGGCGATCTCACACGCTACGTGCTCGACCACGTATGCCGCGACCTCGTGGCTTGGGGCGAGCGCCTGCCGCCCGGTGTCGCGGTCGCACTCAATCTATCGGCGCGCGAGCTCCGCGACACCGATCTCGCGCCCACGCTCGCCGGCATCATCGCCCGCCACGGCGTCGACCCGAGCCGCATCACATTCGAGCTCACCGAGAGCGCCGCGGCCACCGATATCGTCCAAGCGATGCATACCCTCGGCGAGCTGCGGGCCCGAGGGGCCCACGTCGCACTCGACGACTTCGGCAAGGGCTTCTCCGCGCTGAACTACCTGCGCGTGTTGCCCATCGACACCGTCAAGATCGACCGCGATTTCGCCATCGACCTGCCGCACGACGACGCCAGCACCGCGCTCGTTCGCGCGATCGTCGAGATGGCGCACGGCGTCGGCAAGCGCGTCGTCGCCGAAGGCGTCGAGCTCACCGAGCAGGCCGATTACCTGCGCCATATCGGCTGCGATTACGCCCAGGGCTTCCTCTTCGCCTACCCGTCACCGCCCGACGAGCTCGGCCTGTAGCGGCTCGACGGTGGCCTTCGCCGATCGTGGGCGAGCGCTGCAAGACACCAGAGACAGCGATTGCAGCGCTCCCCGTTGCATTAAAACTCAGCCGAGGCTAAATTTAGACATCGTCTAAAAGCCACCGTCCGCGTCGCATGACCACCGCGCTCCTCGCCGCCAAACGCGGCCTGATCGACCTAGGCCGGCTCGTTCAACCCGCGGGGTCTTGGCGTGTCTCCATCCCCCTGGCGCTGCTCGCGCTGGCGCTCTACGATCCGGCCGCCGGGCGCGTCATGGTCGATACGATCGCCGAGGCCTACCTCCAGGTCAGCGCGTTCGTGGCGGCGACCCTGGCGCTCATCTACGGCGTCGAGCGGGTGTTCCGGTTCGATCTCGCCGAGACCCTGCACGCCCATCCGCGCGCCCAGGTCCCGATCGCCGCCTTCCTGGGCGCGCTGCCGGGCTGCGGCGGCGCCATCATCGTGGTCACCCAATACGTCAAGGGCCAAGTCGGCTTCGGCGCCTTGATCGCCGTGCTGACGGCGACCATGGGCGACGCGGCGTTCCTGCTCATCTCGCAGGAGCCCGGCATGGCCATGTTGGTCTTCGCGATGGGGTTGGTGGTCGGCTCGATCACGGGCTTGGTGGTCGATGCCATCCACGGCCCCGAGTTCATGCGCGCCCAGACCCGGGCCGGCCCCGAAGAGACCGCGCGCCGGGCCCAGGCGGGCCGACGGGCCATCGCCTCGCGCCGCTTCGATCCCGTGTGGTTCGGCTTGATGATCCCGGGCATCGTGTTCGCGCTGCCGATCGCGGCCCAGATCGATCCCAACACCTGGTTCGGGCCGCTGGCGGTGTACGAGCCGGTGACGCTGCTCGGTTTCGCCGGCGGGATGCTCGCGCTGGTGATGTGGGTGGGCCATCTGACCACCGAGCCGGGCCAGCAATGCGCCCCGGGGGGGTCGAGCAGCCTAGCGGCGAACCCGAATGACAGCGCTGAGGGCAGGCCCTCCATGCGCTCGCGCATCGTCAACGACACCAACTTCGTGACGGTGTGGGTGATCGCGGCGTTCTTGCTGTTTGAGCTCGGGGTCCACTTCACCGGCGCCGACCTGAGCAGCTGGTTCGCCGGCTGGGCACCGCTCGTGCCGCTGGTGGCGGTGTTGGTCGGCTTTCTGCCCGGGTGTGGGCCCCAGATCATCGTCACCAGCCTGTATCTCACCGGGGTGATCCCCGTGAGCGCGTTGCTGGCCAACGCGATCTCCAATGACGGCGACGCCTTGTTCCCCGCGATCGCGCTGGCGCCCCGGGCGGCCATCGTGGCGACGCTCTACACCGGCATACCCGCCCTGCTTGTGGGCTATGGCGCCTATGTCGCGATGATGGGGTGAGGCGAGGCCCTCAGCCGGGTGGCTGGGAGGCGCTCCAGCGCCCGCGCCGATCCGGCAGGGTCTCGAGCAGGCCCGCAGCGACGACGAGCACGGTGCCCACCGCCATCTGCGGCCCGAACGGCTCGGCCGCCAGCAGCGCCGCCGAGAGCGCGCCCACGATGACCTCGCTCATCAGCAGGATGCCGACGCGGGGCGGCTCCAGCGACTGGGTCGCCCACATGAACAGCGTCAACGACAGGGCCCACCAGCCCACACCGATCAACAACACCCAGGCGAGCGCCGGCCCGATCGCATCGCGCGCGATCGCGGGCGGTGCATCGACGCC
>CAYTWS010000099.1:0-6275 GCA_964442145.1 uncultured Ectothiorhodospiraceae bacterium
CCGTATGTGCGGTGGTGTGAGAGCCGGGGCGGGCGACCGCCCCGGCTACTCGATTGTGCGCGGCGCTGGATAACTGGTAAGCGCAAGCGGGCCGGGAGGTGACTCGGGGGTGGATGTCCCCTGCGGGCCTTGGTGGCAGGAACCGCGAGCCAAACAGCAAAGGCGGCATCGTGAGGTGCTGTCTGGAGGAAACGGGAGGCGAATCTCCAAGCCTTCGAGCAGGAACCGCATACGAGGCGTGTCGTGGTGGGCGAGGAGGTCAAAAATCTCTAAACCCGATGTCGCCCGGAACGGCGGTACGTGGATGCGGTGGGCGTGGAGTGAACGCCACGCGTCTTACCCCGGGAGGTCTGTTGATCTGCTATGAGCTACTGACGCCGCGAAGTGGCGGTAAAGGGGGCAGAAGCGAGTAGCCCGGAGAGAGCCGAAGGCGGAATCCGGGTCCCGTTAAGACCCGCTCCGCAAGCGCGGGGCGAGGCATTTACGCACGTCAACGGCGCGTAGCCCTGTGTCCTTCCGGGACGACCGACACCAGCGATGTCGATGGGAACGATGCGGGCTCGATGAGCCAGGCCGTGCACCAGGCGGCCAAGGCGACCTCGGGCGGCGTCGTGCCCCACGCGGGGTCACATCGCCTGCGCCACCCAGACAGCGCGCCCGGCGATCGACAGCGTGGTGAGGTCGCTGCCGGCGAGGTGGCGGTCGTGATAGAGCGGCGCATCGGTGATCAGCCACAGCCCGCCGCAGCCGTCGGCCTGGAGCCGGCGCGGATGCAGCCCAGTCGCGTCGCGCAGCACGTAGATGCCGTCGTCGCCGGCCGCATCGACGCAGGCGTCGACGACGAGGATGTCGCCCGCGTGCAGCGTCGGCGCCATCGCATTGCCGCGCATCGCCGTCCAGCGCATACGCGCTACCGCCAGCCCCCGCTCGTCGAGCCAGGCCCGCGGCAGGGGCAAGCCCGGCTGATCGGACTCGCCAGTGCCGGCAACGGTCTCCCCCAATGGCGGGATCACGGCGAATCCGGCGCCGGCCCTACCGGGCGCATCGGCGCCGCCGGCGCCGAGCGCGTAGGGCGAGCCCGCGCTCTCGGCGACCCCGTGCGGCGACGGGCTCATCGGCATCTCGTCGCCGCAGGCGAGCCACTCGACCGAGACCCCGCCGGCGCGCGCCAGCGCGATCAGCCGGCTCACGTTGGGCTCGGACTCGCCCGAGACGTATTTCGCCAGCGTGGTCTTGGGGATGCCCGAGGCCGCCGACAGCGTGGCCTGACCGCCCCGATGGGTGGCCAGGGCATGCAGGCGTTGGGCGAACGCCGTCGCCGTCATCGCGGAAACGGGCGCCCGGACCCGGTGCACCCTCGAGGAATGAGCGGCGATGGTGTGCGATTTCGGGGCATTAGCCCTCCGAAAACGGGAATTCGAACCGATATCGGTTGCATAGCGCCTCCGTAACCGGTACGATGTGTCCCACAAAAGGGATGGAACGGACCGTCATGCGTACACAGCGCCCCCAAAGACCGCCTGATCGCCACGGCGCTGCGAAACGGCGCCGCCCGCTGACGCGGTGCACGCACGCCACCGGCTGGCGACGGCGAAGCCTCGATGGCCGTCGTCCGCCAGGGCGCTCAATGACGTCAGCCAGCGGAGTGTACCAGTGCCCACCGGGGCGGCAAGCGCGGCCCGTGCACAGGCACGCGGTCGATCGCTACCGCCCCGACGACGCCGCGGCCCGCCTACGGCCCACCTCGTCGGGCGAGGCAGTGGCAATAGGCGCTTGTCGGCGCGGGTACATCGGTTATACATTGTATCCCGCGAGCCTGAGGACGTAATCGGACGGAGCCGATGCGACGGACTGCTCCTCAACAGCGAAATCCCTTCATCTCACCGTCCCTTGGTGTATGCCGCCCACCGTGCCCGGCCTGGGCCCGCGGCCAAGCGCCTGCGCCCCGCTCCCCGCTGCGCAGCGCCGCGCAAGCGCTCGTACCGAGCGCACACCTCATTCGCCAACGCTTGCCCTATCGGTCTCACCGGAGACGCCGAAACAGCGCCCGGGCGCGCGTGCCCACCGGCGCGGGCGGCCAGCGAGCTCCCGGCAACGTGACCCTCCTCCGCTGTCGGAGGCGTCCGACACATATTGACGCCCTGGCCGACTTGCCGACGGGCGAGGCGATGCCAACCATTGCGCCCGATCGAAAGCCGGGAGCCCGTATGACGGCGCAGCGCTCACCGAAGCCCCGACCCAACGCATGGCCCCGCGCCATCGCCGCCGCGATGGGGGTCGTCGGCTGCGTATGCGCCGTCGCCGCCGTCGCGGGCACCACCGAGGGCATTGAGGCATTCAAAAACGAGAACTACGACAGGGCGCTCGAGGAGCTTGAGCCGGTGGCCGAACGGGGCGATGCCAAGGCGATGTACTACTTGGCACGGATGTACGATCACGGGCTCGGTGTTGAGGAAGATTCTGATCATGCGTTGAAGCTTTTTCGCGCGGCGGCCAAGCATGGCCATGCGAAAGCGATGGGCGCTATCGGATACTCTTACAGCAAAGGAATTGGTGTCCCCGTGGATAAACGGAAAGCGGTCGAGTGGTACCGAAAGGCGGCTGAGGCGGGGAGCGCAGTCGCCCAACGCAATCTCGGTCTGATGTACAAGGAAGGCGAGGGCGTCGAGCGGGATTACAAGAAGGCGGCGCAATGGTTCCGACGTGCAGCCGAGCAAGGCGATGCCGAATCCCAAGACCAGCTCTGCGGTCTATACTACGACGGTTTTGGCGTGCCGCACGACTATCGCCGAGCGGCCTATTGGTGCCGTCGGGGTGCCGAAAATGGTCATGCCAAGGCGCAATACACGCTGCAAGGGCTGATTCTTCAAGGGTTGGGAACTCGGGGGGGGGCTGTTTCCGCTTATACGTGGGCGCTCTATGCCAAGCGCCAGGGTTACCCTGGCGGCGAGCAAGCATGGGAGAACAAAGAGCAATTCCTCTCCGAGGAGCAAGAGGAGAAAGTCCTCGAGCTCGTCGACCAAGGCAAGTGGCCCCCCTATCCGGAATTTGACTCATCGGAGATTGAGCGGCTCAAGCGCCGCGGCCAAGGCGAGGTGCGGCGTCTGCACTAGACCGGTGATGTACGAGCGCAGACCGGATGCCTATCTGTAGCTTAGGAGCGAGCGATGGGAGCAAAAAGTTTTTTTGACACTTTGAGTAAAAATCTCAGTGGCTTTGGTCCCGATGTGAACAGCGAAGGCCAGTTTGGATTCGAGGTCGGCACACGCGTTGCGTCGTGTGCGCAATATGGTTCGGCACTGGATGGCGCAGGGCAGCAGGATCAAGGGTTTGAGCAAAGCTGCCAAGTAGGCAATCTCCCATACGCCCCTCCTGTGTTCGAGATTTCGCAAACGGGGGATCAGGGGTGGCAGAAAGCGGGTGAGGCAGAGAGCCCGGTTGGCACACTGGCGGTAGAAGAGCGCGACTCGGAAGTAACAGGCCGTGTTTTGGGTTTTGAGGTAGGTGAGAGTACTGCGCAATCGGAAATACGGGCCGACAACGGCGACGGCACCTCGGTTTCTTTACAAGGGGCAACGGATCAGCCGGGCCTATTAACGCCGGCGGACGCGGAAACTTATGCGCGTGTGGATACGCGCGATACCGTCGAGGCCGGGACGTTGGTCTCGATGGTCTCGGACCAGATCGAGGAAGCTGGTCAAACGGTCGAGGGATCGGTGACGACGCAGGTGACTGCCGAGGGGGACCGCTACGTCTATATGCGGTCTCATGCCGACGGTCAGTCCAGTAGAGCCGACTCTACGGGCGCTTCGACGGGAGACCGGCATCCGCTGAACCCAGACCCTGGATACCAGTACGTTCTCGATAAAGAGAGCGGCGAGTACATCCAGCGGCCTGAAATGGCCACCCAAGACGCCGAATTCCTCATGCGCCCCGCCGCCACCGGCGAGTTCGAGCAGCCTGGGGACGGTGACAATTCTGAAGGGGACTTCGGTCGCGACGACTCCGCCTCTAACAGCAGTTCAAATCAACAGTCGACAGCAGATCTGCCCTCGAACGCGGGCGAACACCCTGGCGGCTCCGGCCATGTGAACCAAGCGGATTCAACCCCGAACGCTGGCGACTTCCCCGATGGCGGCGGCGAAAGCATGCCCGGAGAGACGGTCGCCGACGACAGCGCAATCGCGCAGGCTGTTGACGAGGCCTATGCCGACGAAGCCTCGGATGGGGCCCGCGATGCAGCCGAGACCGGAGATGGGGCGATGGGCCCGGCCCAGGGCTATGACGCTGAGCCCTCGTTCGACGACAGCGCCTCCGATTGGTCGGAGGTCGCCGACGACGCGGGTGCCCATGCCGCCGGCGATGCCCACGCCAGCCAGATGACGGGCTCGGGCGATGCCCCGCCGTCGGGGATGACCGGCGAGACGGTCACGGCCGAGGGCAACGACGTCGCCGGTCTCGAAGCCGGCCAGGGCGGCCACGCCGCCGGCGAGGCCCACGCGAGCCAGACTGACAGCATCGACTTCGCCAACGCCGCCGAGAGCGGGGCGGCCGCCGGGGCCTCGCAGGCGATGGGAATGATGCTGTCCGAGCAGGTCGACCCCGACGGCACCGGCGAGCAGCTGGCGTTCAACACCGTCAGCAATTACGCCGAGTCGAGCGTCTCGTCGGCGATCACGGATGGCGGCGGTGGCACGAGCCTCGCCGGCAGCGCGCAGAGCGCGGCGACGTCGATGGTGACCAGCCAGGTCGCCGGCGATCTCAACAGCGAGCTCGGTCTCGACGGCAACTCGCTGGGGGACCAAGTCGGCTCGGCGATGGTGAGCCAGAGTGCGTCGACGGCGGTGTCGACGGGGTATCAGGCCGCGGCCAATGGGGGCCAGGCGGCGGCCAACGCCGCCGCCAGTGGGGCCGCTAGCATCGCCACCGCCGGTGCCGGGGCGGTGGGCTCGTATGCCGCCGGCGAGACCGGCTTCGCCGCCGAGACCGAGGCCGGGGCGACACTGTCGGCGGTGGGCTCGACGGTGGGCACGATGATCGGCTCGGCGGTGGCGGGGCCGATCGGTGCCGCCATTGGCTCCTACATCGGCAGCGCGATCGGCTCGACGCTGGGTGACGCGCTCGCCGACGAGCCGCCGCCGCCGCCCGAGGCCGAGGCGACGATCAGCCTCACGGGCGCGGATCACTTCGCCGTGACCGAGGCCTCCGACGCCAACGGGGGCAATGCCGGCTCGATGAGCCAGGCCGCGCACCAGGCGGCCGAGGCGATCAACGGATTGATCGACGCCACCGAAGGACGCCTGCTCGACCCCTCCGACATCGGCGACATGTCGATCGGCTACGGCGCCGAGGGGATGTATGCGGCGGGCCAGCAGGTCGAGTCGGTGGCCGAGGCGCGCGATGTGCTCATCCGCAGCGCGCTCGAGGATCAGCCCATCGAGGGCGGTGACGTCCACGCCAAGCGGGCGCTGTATCAGCACCTCGAGGGCGAGGGCTCGTTCGACATCGGCGAGGCGATGAAGGATATCGCCACGGCACAGCGCTACGGTGCGGCCCAGGACAGCCAGGCGCGCATCGAGCGCTTCGCCGAGGACCCGGCCGTCGCCGAAGAGCTCGAAGCGCTCGCCGCCGGTGAGATCGAGGCCGGCGAGCTCTCCAAGGAGGCGGCGTTCGTCCACCAGATGCGCGAGGCCGAGGCCGCCGGTGAGGCGCTCGGCGTCGACCAGCCCCACCGCTTCGACGAGGCCAGCAGGGCCAACCGCGAGCTCGAGCAAAACGGGGCCGATCTCGACGGGGTGAGCGTCGACGATCTCACGATCCAGACTCAGGCTGGGCGGTTGCGCGTGACCACGCCCGACGGCGCGGAGGCCGAGCTCGACTGGACGGTGGCGAACCGCGACCAGGCGATGCTGCACCTGCCCGACGGCGGTAGCTGGAACCTGGCCGAGCTGGTCGAGCTGGTCGGTGCCGACGCGACGACCGCGGCGGTCGATGTCGGCGAGGCCCTGCGGAGCCGCTACGGCGAGGGCGGTGAGTCGGTCACCGCGGGCTCGGGGGCCGCCGACACGCTAACCGCGACCGACGGCGCCGACGCAGTCATCGGCCTCGGCGGTGCCGACCGGCTCACCGGCGCCGGCGGTGACGATCGCTTGGTTGGCGGTCGTGGCGGGGATGAGCTCGTCGGCGGTGCCGGCCGCGACACGGCCGACTACAGCGCCTCCGACGCCGCTGTCGAGGTCGACCTCGCCGAGGGCACGGGCGCCGGCGGTCATGCC
>CAYTWS010000100.1:0-6252 GCA_964442145.1 uncultured Ectothiorhodospiraceae bacterium
ATGAGCACCCCCGTCACCATGGGGCCGGCGATGGCGCCGCAGCCCAGAACGAACACCAAGGTGCTACTGGCGGCGACCATTTGCTCGGGCCGCAGATGGTCGTTGGTGTAGGCGATGAAAAGCGAATACAGCAACATGGGACCGGCACCGATGGCCGCCGCCAGCGCGAGCAATAGATCGGGGCGATCGCCCGGTACGAAGCCGGCGCTGGCGCAGACGATCGCGCCGACGGTGGCGAGACCGACGATCACCGTGCGCCGGTCGACGCGGTCGGAGAGCTTGCCGATGGGCCACTGGAGCACCGCGGCACTGGCAACCAGGGCGAACATGAACAGCGAGGTCTCGCCGACGCTCAGCCCGGCCGCACGGGCGTAGACCGCGCCCATCCCGAACACCGTTCCCTGCAGGACACCGGCGCCGAACGACCCCAAAAAACCCAGCGGCGAGATGCGGTAGAGCGCACGGAACGACAGCCGCTCGGCGTCGTCTTGATACGGCTGCGGTGTGATCGACAGCAGGATGGGGATGGCGGCGAACGAGATCAGCACGGACACGAGGATGAACAGCTCGTGGCCGCCCGGGTCGCCCGTGCCCAGCAACAATTGCCCGCCACCCATGCCGGCGTAGCTCACGATCATGTAGAGGGCCAGCAGCCCGCCGCGGTGCTCGTTGGTGATGCGGTCGTTGAGCCAGCTCTCGGCGACGATGTAGGCCGTCGCCAGGCAGTAGCCCGTGACCATGCGCATCACCACCCACACGGCGGGGCTGACGAGCACGCTCTGGACCAGGATGGCGATCGAGGCGAGCGAGGCGATCGCGGCGAACACCCGCAAGTGGCCCACCCGGCGGATCGTGACGGGTGCGAGCTGGGAGCCGATCAGGAAGCCGACGAAGTACCCCGACATGACCAAACCGGTCACACTCGAGCCGAAGCCCTCCGCGCTCGCGCGCACGCCCAGGAGGCTGCCCTGGAGACCATTGCCCAGTAACAACATCCCGATCCCGAAGAGCAGGGCCCAGACGCTGCCGGCTGCCGAGAACACGGGGCTCTGGCGCAGCGGCTCGAGCGACGGCGGCTGGGGTAGCGTGATGCGGCGCATAGGGGGGTCGGTTGCCCGGGGGCAGTGTGCGGGCCGCTAGTGCGAGCCCAGCTCGAGCAGGATCACGCCCGTGACGACGAACGCGATGCCGGCGAGCTTGACGCTGTTGAAGGTCTCGCCGAAGAGGAAGAACCCGACGATGGCGACACCGACGATCCCGAGCCCCGCCCATACACCGTAGACGAAGCCGACCGGCATGGTCCGCAGCGTCAGTGCGAGCAGATAGAACGCCAACGCATAGCCGCCCACGACCAGCAGGACCGGGATCACGCGGGTCATACCGTCGGATGCCTTGAGCGCCGATGTCGCGACCACCTCGCTGGCGATCGCGATGGCGAGCAGGGTGTAAGAGATCAATGCGGTCATGGGCGCGTCATCGTCTCCAAGCGCGCAAGAACATCGGCGCGTTCCGTGCCTTCGGGCACGGGTAGGCCGAAGACGGCGTTGAGCCAGAGCCCGTCGGCGGCCAAGCGCACGATCTGGGCGGTTGTCGGGTCGATGCCGTTGTTGTGCATCGCGGCGCGCCAGGCCGGCTGGCGCTCGTGTAGGCGCTGCATCAGTCCGGGCTCGAGGGCCCCGGCCGCCAACACGGCGACGCCGAGACGAGCCGTGGGATCGCTGTCAGCGGCGTCGTCGGCGGCGCAGGCACGCACATAGCCGCGGGTCCAACTGCCCGCCTCGCGGTCGTATTGCCGGTGGACGTCGATGCGCTGCTCAGTGACCGCGATCAGACGCTCGACCATGGCGCTCAGCAGGGCCTCCTTCGATGCGAAGTGATACAACAGGCCGCCCTTGCTGAGGCCGGCCGCCTCGGCCACCGCTTCCAGGGTGAGCTCACCCGGGCCGTGGGCCAACACGACGCGCCCCGCCGCATCGAGTATGCGCTTTTTGGTGTTACTCGACTCGACCATGTATGCAAACTAGACCGTCTGGACGGTTTGGTCAATCGATCGGTGCGCCGTGGTTGGCCGGCCGGGGGGTCCGGCGTTACACTCGCGCGTCCGGCCGCAGGGCCGGATCGATGGTGACCTGCGTCCGCCCCCCCGCGACGAAACGCCGTGAACCCCGTCAGGCCCGGAAGGGAGCAGCGGCAGCGGCGATCTTCGGGTGCCGGGGTGCGGCGGGCGTAGGACACCACCCTGCCGATGCGGCGGTCGAGTCGCGTATGATGGCGTCCACACGCCCGCGGCAGCCCACCCTCGATGAGCTACGAAGTCCTCGCGCGCAAATGGCGACCCCGCAGCTTCCCCGAGCTGGTGGGGCAGGACCACGTGCGCCGCGCCCTGGTCAACGCCCTCGATACCGATCGTCTGCACCACGCGTATCTGTTCGCGGGCACGCGTGGCGTCGGCAAGACCACGATCGCGCGTATTCTCGCGAAAAGCCTCAACTGCGAGGCCCAGGGGGTCTCGAGCCAGCCTTGTGGCGAGTGTGGGGCGTGCCGGGAAGTCGATGCCGGGCGCTTCGTCGACTTGATCGAGGTCGATGCGGCCTCGCGCACGCGTGTCGACGAGACCCGCGAGTTGCTGGAGAACGTGCCGTATGCGCCCACACGGGGGCGCTACAAGGTCTACCTCATCGACGAGGTGCACATGTTCTCGCAGCACTCGTTCAACGCGCTGTTGAAGACGCTCGAGGAGCCGCCGCCGCACGTCAAGTTCCTACTGGCGACGACGGATCCGCAGAAGGTGCCTGTCACCATCCTGTCACGCTGCCTCCAGTTCAATCTGCGGCTGATGCCGGTGGCGGCCATCGTCGAGCACCTCGAACGGGTGCTCACCGCCGAGGGCATCGGCTACGAGGACGCCGCCCTGGGCCAGATCGCGCGCGCCGCAGCGGGCAGCATGCGCGATGCCTTGTCCCTGGTCGATCAAGCCGTGGCGTTCGGCGACGGCGCCGTGCGCAGCGCCGACGTCGAGGGCATGCTGGGCACGCTCTCGCGCGATCGCTTGTTCGCGCTGGTCGACGCGCTCGCCGCGGGCGACGCCGAGGCGCTGGTCGCCGAGGTCGACGCCCTCGCCCGTCAGGCCGCCGATCTGGAGCCGGTGCTGGGGGAGCTGCTGGCGCTGCTGCACCAGCTCGCGCTGGCGCAAACGGTGCCGGGGGCACTCGACGAGTCCATCGGCGACGCCGAGCGTGTGCGCGAGCTCGCTGGACGCATCGATCCGGCCGACGTCCAGCTCTACTACCAGATCGGTACCCTGGGCCGCCGCGACCTGGGGTGGGCGCCCGATGCGCGCACCGGGCTCGAGATGACGCTGCTGCGCATGCTGGCATTCCGCCCGGCGCGCGACGGTGACGCGGCGGCTACGCCGCCGACGGGCGCGGCGGCGATCCCCGAACGGGGCGCGGGGGCCGTGGCCGCGGCGGCGTCGACGCAGCCGCAAGCGTCGAACCCGCAAGAGGCGGAGACGCAAGAGGCGGAGACGCAAGAGGCGGAGACGCAAGAGGCGGAGGCGCAAGAGGCGGAGGCGCAAGAGGCGGAGGCCGCGCAAGACGACACGGCCGCGGTGGCCGATCCGATGGATTGGGAGCGGTTGGTCGCCCGCCTCGGTCTCAAGGGGCTCGCGGCCGAGCTGGCCGCCCATACGGCACCGGTTGATTTCGACGGCCAGCGCTTGCGCTTGGCCTTGGACGATGACCACGCCCATCTGGGCGCGGAGCGCTACCGCGAGCGTCTCGAGCGCGCCGTGGCCAAGCAGCTCGACCGCGCAGTCCGCATCGAGCTCGTCGCGCCGGACAAGGTGGATCCGGCGGGCGAGACGCCGGCGGAGGCGGAGAGCCGGCGCGCCGAATCCCAGCGCGCTGCGGCGCGCGAGGCCATCGATAGCGACCCCGTAGTGCAGGCATTTCGCGAGCGCTTCGGGGCCGAGGTGCAAAACGGCTCGGTCGAGCCGATGCCCGCTGCACGCGGGGACGGATCGCCAAACGGGTAATCGGGAGAGCGTGATGAAAGGCGAGCTGGGCAAGTTGATGCAGCAAGCGCAGAAGATGCAGGAGAAGATGCAGGAGGCCCAGGATGCGCTTGCGCAGGTCGAAGTCGAGGGGGCTGCCGGCGGCGGCATGGTCAAAGTCACCATGACCGGCGGCCATGAGGTCCGCGGCGTGTCGATCGACGACAGCCTCGTCGGCGATGACCGCGAGATGCTGGAGGACTTGATCACGGCGGCGTTCAACGACGCCGTGCAGAAGGTCGAGGCCGAGCGCAAAGAGCGCTTCTCCGGGATGACCGGCGGGATGGATCTGCCCGAAGGCTTCAAGATGCCGTTCTGACATGATCGGTTCGCCGCTACTGCGCGAGCTTACCGAGGCGTTGCGTTGCATGCCGGGCGTGGGGCCGCGCTCGGCCCAGCGCATCGCGTATCACTTGCTCGAGCGCGACCGCGCCGGTGGGTTGCACCTGGCCGACACATTGCGCCGCGCCCTCGAGGGCATCGGGCGTTGCCGCGAGTGCCGCACCTTCGCCGAGAGCGAGCGCTGCGAGCTATGCGCCGGTACCGGCCGCGACCGATCCCTGCTTTGCGTGGTCGAGACCCCGGCCGATATCGCCGCGGTCGAGCAGTCGACCGGCTACACTGGGCTGTATTTCGTGCTGATGGGGCGGCTGTCGCCGCTCGACGGCATCGGGCCCGAGGAGCTGGGCCTCGACGTGCTCGAGGATCGCTTCGCCGAGGGCGAGGTCGCCGAGGTCATTCTCGCGACCAATCCGACGGTCGAGGGCGAGGCCACGGCCCGCTATATCAGCGAGCGCGCCAAGGCCCACGGCCTGCGCGTGACCCGGATCGCCCACGGGGTTCCGCTCGGCGGCGAGCTCGAATACGTCGATGGCGGAACCCTGTCGCACGCCTTCGCCGGGCGCCTCGACGTGTAGCCGGACCGCTGCCGCGGCCCTGGTTGGCCCCGGAACGCCAAGCGAGCAATCAGCGGGAGGAACGATGAGCGAAACCCTGTTCACCAAGATCCGCGATCGGGAAATGGATGCGGAGTTCGTCCACGAGGACGACGAGATCATGGCGATCCGCGACATCAATCCGCAAGCGCCCGTCCATGTCCTGGTGATCCCCAAGGAGCCCATCCCGACGATCAATGACCTCGAAGCGCACCACGCCGAGCTCATGGGGCGACTCGTGCTCGTGGCACAGCGCATCGCCCGCGACGAGGGGATCGCCGACGACGGTTACCGCTTGGTATTCAACACCAACGCGGGCGCCGGGCAAACGGTGTTCCACATCCACCTCCACGTCCTCGGTGGCCGCCCCATGGCCTGGCCACCGGGCTAACCCCACGCCGTGAGGAGGCCGTCGTGGTCGAGTGCGATCGCTGGGATGGCGCCGGTTGTGCCCGATATATCCTCCAACCCCACCGCTCGGCGACGTGGCGCGACAATCTCTGGCTGGTGGCCGCGATCGCCGCGGTCGCGGTGCCCATCGCGAGCGCCTGGGCGTGGGCCGGTTTCTGGCCCATCCTCCCACTGTGCGGGCTGGAGCTGGCGCTGCTGGTGTATTGCCTCTATCGCGTGAGTCACTCGCTGCTCGCACGCGAGGTCGTCACCGTCGACGCCGAGCGCATTACCGTGGAGGCGGGCCACCGCGAGCTCGAGCGCCGCTTCGAGCTGGGGCGCTCGTGGGCCCGCGTCCATCTCGAGCGGGGCCCGAGCGAGTGGCACCCATCGCGCTTACTCATCCGCTCGGATGGGCACACGGTCGAATGCGGGCGCTTCCTGACCAATGCCGAGCGGGCCGATCTGGCGCAGCGGCTCGAGCGGTTGTTCCGGAGCCCGCCAGATAACGCCACGGTCTTATGATATGAGGAACGAGTATTGCCGCGCGCAGATGAACGATTGCTATACTCCCGCGACGTGAGAGGGGTTGTCCGGCGGATGACCCAGGGCCACGGTCAACCGATACGAACAGCGAGGTATTCATCATGGGTCTGCGAATCGGCGATACGGCGCCCGATTTCACTCAGGATTCGAGTGAGGGCAAGATCAACTTCTATGAGTGGGCAGGCGACGACTGGGTGGTGCTGTTCTCCCACCCGGCGGACTTCACGCCCATTTGCACCACGGAGCTCGGCGCGACGTCGAAGCTCAAGGACGAGTTCGCCAAGCGCAACGCCAAGATCATTGCGGTGAGCGTCGACCCGGTCGAGT
>CAYTWS010000101.1:0-3213 GCA_964442145.1 uncultured Ectothiorhodospiraceae bacterium
CCGCGCGCCTGCGCGGCCTGGGCCGGGAGCCCATCGCCACGGTCTACTTGCGCTATCCGCGCGAGCTGGGTCTCGAGGAACCGATGGTGGGCCGCCTCGACGGCCCGGCGCAGTGGCTGTTCGATCGCCGCCTCACGGGCAATCCGGGCGTTGTTGCAGCGGTGATCAGCGGGCGCGGCCCCCATGAGCATTGGTCGCGCGAGGCTGTAGCAACGGCGGTGGAACGCCAGCTCGCCGCGGCCTACCCGGACTGGCCGGTCCCCGAGGCCACCCGGGTCGTGCGCGAGAAGCGCGCCACCTTCGCCTGCACGCCCGGCAGCGAGGCCACGCGATCACCGCTACGCGGCCCCCGCGCGGGCTTGTGGCTGGCGGGCGACCACGTCGCAACCGGCCTGCCGGCGACCTTGGAGGGTGCGGTACGCGCGGGCCGTCGGTGTGCCCATACACTAGCCAACGAGCGGGAGAGCGTATCTTGACGCCAAACCAGCAGCCCGACCTGCGCGGACGCGTCGTCCTCATCACGGGCGCGGGCGACGGCCTCGGCGCCGCACTGGCGCGCGCAGCCGCAGCAGCGGGTGCCGAGGTCGTGCTCCTCGGCCGCACGGTGGCCAAGCTCGAGCGCGTCTACGACGCCATCGTCGAGGCGGGCGGCCGCGAGCCCGCCATCGTGCCGCTGGACCTGGAGGGGGCGACCCCCGACGACTACGCCGATCTGGCCAGCCGCATCGCCAGCCAGTGCGGCCGGCTCGACGCGCTGGTCCACAACGCCGCCGAGCTCGGGCCGCAGACCCCGCTGGCCGACCACCCCGCGCTCGACTGGTACCGGGCGCTGCAGGTCAACCTCACCGCGCCGTTGTTGCTTACCCAGGCTTGTCTGCCCCTACTACGGTCCAGCGGCGATTCGGCCATCGTCTTCGTCGACGACGCGCACCGCGGGGCCTACTGGGGTGCCTACGGCGTGTCGAAAGCGGGCGCCGGGGCCCTGGCGGACATGCTCAGCGACGAGCTCGAAGGCGGCTCCGGGATTCGGGTTCATCGCCACCGCCCGCCGCCGTTGCGCACGGCTTGGCGCGCCCGTGCGTTCCCGGGCGAGCTCGCCGAGGAGGCAACGCCGCCGGACGAGGCGACCGATGCCCTGCTCCGGCTGCTAACGACCACCGAGCGCGACTGACGCGCGAGCGCGCCGCACGGCGACGAGGGGGCATCGCGCTCGTCGCAGAGCCCGGCCAGCGGGGCCTCGGCCTGGCCGAAGCGGAGCCGGTCCACCGGGTCGACGTAGCCCTCGGTGTGCGGCCGATCCGCGCCGTTGGCGAGCCGCCGCGCTCCGTTGTGGGTCGGGGGCGACGGGGAGCCGCCCCATGATGTAGCTGCGCTCCTGCACACGGCCGCGGCCCGCGATCGCGCTTCCATCTGGGGATTGTAGCGGCTCATGGCGGCGCCGATCGGCGGTTGCAACATACGGGCGCGGTCAGGCGCCGAGCCCGGCCGCCTCGAGCTCCTCGCGCAGGACCGCGAGCGCCCCGGCCCCGCCGCGCTCGAACTCGAGCCATATCAGGCCAAGCCCGGGATGGCGCTGTGCCAGTGTCTGCGCGGCGCGGCCGACCTCGACGACGAGCAAGCCACCCGGGCGCAGCCAGCGCGGCGCCTGCGTCAATATACGTTCGGCCACCGCCAAGCCATCCATGCCCCCGCTGAGCCCGTGCTCGGGCTCGTGGCGATACTCATCGGGCAATCGGGTCATCGCGGGCGCGTCGACGTAGGGGGGATTCGACACGATCAAGTCGAATCGGCGATCCGTGGGCACTGCCTCGAACAAGTCCCCTCGATGCAGGGTGAGCCGGTCACTCAAGCCGTGGTCGTCGATGTTGGTCTGCGCCAGCGCCAGCGCATCCGCATCGACATCGGTGGCGTCGACGGCCGCCTCGGGGAATGCATAGGCGCACGCGATCGCGATGCAGCCATTGCCCGTGCCCAGATCCAGGATCCGGTGCGCCGGGCGCGCCCCGATCCAGGGCTCGAAGCGCTCGAGGATGGGCTCGGCCAGCGGCGAGCGTGGCACCAGCGCGCGCTCGTCGCAGCGCAGCGCCAGCCCCGCGAACCAGGCCGTGCCCGTGAGATAGGCCAGCGGCCGGCGTTCGCGCAGCCGGCGCTCGAGCAGGGCCTCGACCGCCGCCACCCCATCGGCCCCGATGGGCTCGTCGGGATCGACGTCGCCGGCGACGGGCGAGCGCTGCAACGCCGCCAGGACCAGCCACACCGCCTCGTCGCGCGCGTTGTCGGTGCCATGGCCATAGGCCAGCGGCGCGTTGGCGAGCGCCGCCTCGACACGCTCGACCAACGCGCGCAACGCCTCGCCACCGGCTTCGTTCGCGCTGTCCTGGTTGTCAGCGCTCGTCATGGAACGAATCATACGCATCTTCCGAGGTGTATTGTCAGGCCTCGCAAGACAAGCTCCAGGCCGCTCGTTGCCCGAGGAATCCGCGTGCCCCCAAGCCAACGCCATCACCGCCTGCGCGTGTCCCTGCTCGAGCGCTTGCGCGCGATCGCTTTCGCTTGCCTGCCCCATCACGCGATCTCGCGCGCCACCTTGGCGCTCACGCGCACCCGCAGCCGCGCCACCGTGGCCGTGATTCGCTGGTTCGTGCGGCGCTTCGGCGCCGACCTCGACGAGGCCGTCGAGTCCGATCCGGCGCGCTATGAGCACTTCAATGCCTTCTTCACGCGCGCCCTGCGCGCGGGATCGCGGCCATTGGCGGGCGACGCCGCCACCCTCGTGAGCCCGGTCGATGGGCGTATATCCCAGGCGGGCACGATCGAGTGCGACCGGCTCGTCCAAGCCAAGGGGGTGTATTACAGCTTATCGGCCCTGCTCGGCGGCGATCCCGAGGCCGCGCGCGCGCTCGAGGGCGGGGTCTTCGCCACACTCTATCTGGCACCGGGCGACTACCACCGGATCCACATGCCGCTGGACGGCACGTTACAGCACATGCGCTACGTGCCCGGGCGGCTGTACTCGGTCGCGCCTTGGACGGTGCGCTCGGTGGAGGGCTTGTTCACGCGCAACGAGCGCGTCTGCACTTTTTTCGACACCGCGGCCGGGCCCATGGCGGTCGTGCTCGTCGGCGCCCTCAACGTGGGCGCCATCGAGACGAGCTGGTCCGGCCTGGTAACCCCGCCGCGCGGCAACCGGATCGCCGATTGGGCCTGCGACGA
>CAYTWS010000101.1:3223-6237 GCA_964442145.1 uncultured Ectothiorhodospiraceae bacterium
CGCCGGGGACCGTGCTCGACCAAGCCGCGGCCGTCGCCGGTCGGCGCACACGCGTCGGCCAAGCACTGGGGCACGTGCCCGCGCGGTAACCCGCAGCGGCTCGCCCCGGCCGCGCCCAAGAGCGGCCATCGAGACCCGTCACAAATCGGTCGACAGCGGCGGCAGATCCTGCCCCTGGCGACCGCCGGCCATGGCCCAATCGCGCCACGCGGGCCCCAGCGCCGCCAGCGACCGCAGATCCTCGGGGCGATCGATGTCGGGGCGCGGGGGGAGCTCGTAGCAATCCCAGCCGAGCGCACCGATGCGCTGCCGCGTCGCCGCCGCCACGTCCCCGCCGCCCCACTCGATGCCGTCGAATAGCTCGACCGGGGCACTGTGGACGCCCAGCAGGACATAGCCGCCGTCGTTGGCCGGCGCCATGACCGCATCGTGCGAGGCCAGCGCCGCCATGGCCGTAGCCACCGCCGAGGCCGTGAGCAGGGGCGCATCGCTGCCCATGACCAAGGCGGGGGTGGCGTCGGCGGTGGCGCGCGCCAGGGCGTAGCGCATCCGCTCGCCCAGATCGCCGGCCGGCTGCGGGTGCAGCGTCGCATCGAAGCGCGCAGCGAGCGCGGCGAGCTCGCCGGCCTCGTCGGCGCCGGCGTGCCACAGCTCCAGCGCCGCCGGCCCGGCCTCGGCCGCGCTGGCCAATGCGTGGGCCAACAGATCCGCCGACAACCGCGCAGCGCCCTGCTCGCCCAGCGCCGGAATCAAGCGGGTCTTGGCCTCCCCGGGGCGCGCCGCTCGGCCGAAGACGAGCACGCGCGCTGCGCTCATGCCGGCTCGCCCCGGTAGCGCCGCGCCAACTCGCACGGATCGGCGCCGCGCCAATAGGCCCAGCGCAGGCGCCACATCAAGGCGATCGTGCGCCAGATGCCACTGTCCTCCCAGCGCCGGCTCGACGTCGTCACGTGCGCACCCAGGCACAGCGGCCACTGCTGCGCCCGCAGCCGGGCCGACAAGGCCACGTCCTCCATCAAGGGCTGATCGGGGAACCCGCCCACGGCCTGGAACGCCGCACGCTCGACGAAGACCGCTTGGTCGCCCGTGGCGATGCCGCTGACGCGCGAACGTGCGTTCATGCAAGCGCCGACGACCCGCAGCATGGGATGATCCCCGGAGAGGCGAACGTCGAAGCGGCCCCAACACCCCGGGCGGCGATGCAAAGCCTGGCGCATACGCTCGACCGCACCCGGATCGGCGACCGTATCCGCATGCACGAACCACAGCCAGTCGCCCGAGGCGGCCGCCGCACCCGCATTCATCTGGCGCGCCCGGCCGGGCCCGGCGGTCAGGACGCGGTCGCACGAGCGCGCCGCCTCCGTGACCGTCGCGTCGCGACTACCGCCATCGACGACGACGAGCTCATCGCTCGCGCGCAGCTGCTCGCGTAGTGGGGCCCACACGCCTGCGAGCCCGGCGCCCTCGTCGAGCGCGGGCACGATCACACTCAGGCGCATGGTGCCCCACGGGTTGGCATCAGGCGAGTGCGCCGCCGCAGGACGAGCCCTGGCCCGCCGTACAGCCATAGCAGTGACCCGCCACCGCGATCGGATCGCCCTCCAGGGACCGGTCCATCAAGTCGGTGATGTGGCGCTTGGCGCCCCGGCCCCCCTGGGCCAGATCGAGCATCTGATTGAAGTCGCAGTCGTAGACGTAGCCGCGCCAGTCGACGCTGATCATATCGCGGCACATCACCCCGTCCATGTTGGCGTCGTTGTGCGAGTCCTTGAGAAGCTGCATATAGTCGTCGAACTGCCCCTTCGAGATCAGCGTGCTGCCGAAGCGGTGAATGGGGAGATTGGCCAGGCAGAACAGGCCGTCGAACTGGATACCGAAATCGGCCCAGAGGCGCTCGCGGTAGTCGGCGGTCAGCTTGTCCTGGTCGGGCGGCAGGACGGGCCCGATCGGGTTGAATACGAGGTTGAGCGTAAGCCCCGAGCCCTGTCGTCCATAGCCCAACGCGTTGAGCCGCTGTAGGCCCTTGATGCTGGCATCGAAGACACCGCTGCCGCGCTGCTTGTCGACGTTGTCGCTGGAATAGCAAGGCAGCGAGGCGACGACCTCGACCTGGTTGTCGGCCAGGAACTCCGCCAGCCCCTGCATCTCGGGCAGCTCGAGCACGGTGAGGTTGCACCGATCGATGACGTGGATGGCGCGGCGCCGCGCCGCCTCGACGAGGTAGCGGAACTCACCGTGGAGCTCCGGCGCACCGCCGGTGATGTCCAGCGTCGAGACCTCGGCCGCGTCGAGGAACGACACCACCTGCTCGGCGGTGTCGTGGTCCATCATCTCCTTGCGGGTCGGCCCGGCGTTGACATGGCAGTGTAGGCAGGCCTGGTTGCAGTAATAGCCGATATTGACCTGGACGGAGCTGACGCTGCGCCGCCGCATGGCCGGAAAGTGGTGCTGGTCCAGATGCGGAAGCGTGGCATGCATGTTATCGGTTCTCCACGTGGTTCGAAGGGGCTATCGGCGCCCCGGTCCGTCCTTCGACGCCGAAAGCGCGGCGGAGTGCCACGCCGATTGCACGGCGGCCGTCGCGGCGCTAGCCTGCCGCACCGTTCGAGCCGGGGCCCGCCCATGCAGTGTCTGGTTTACCGTAGCACAGCCCGGCAAGGCGCTTACCTGTTCGTCCGCCGCAGCGAGGACCTCGACGACGTGCCCGAGGAGCTTCTGGCCCGGCTGGGCCGGCTCGAGCTCGCCCTCGAGGTCGAGCTCCACCGGCAACGCCAACTGGCGCGCACGACGGGTGCACAAGTGATGAGCCATATCGAGGAGCAGGGCTTCTACCTCCAGCTGCCACCCGACCGAGACACGCTCTGATGGGGCCGGCCGCGGCCCGTTGGAGCGCCGTAGTCGGGGTCATCGCCCTAGCGACCGCCGCGCAAGGGCTCGGCTGGGTCGCGGCACTGCGCTACGACCGCAGCGCGATCGCGGCGGGGGAGGTGTGGCGCCTGCTCACGGGCCACCTA
>CAYTWS010000102.1:0-6223 GCA_964442145.1 uncultured Ectothiorhodospiraceae bacterium
CGTCGCTAAAGCCTTCGCACTGAAAGCGCAGATCAATCGAAGCGGCCATAGGAATATCTCATTACCAATTGAAGCGTCTTGATGTCGTGCTGCCTATACGAGGCAAGCCGCGTGTGGATCCGATCGCATGTTGACACCTGCGCCCGGGTTAAACGGTGTGGCCCCGTCGATAGCGCCATATCCTGTGCAGTGACGCCGCATGCCCCGCATGCGTCCCCGCATTGTGGCTGAGCGCACGTATATAGGGACGCGGTGGCGGGCGCATCGGGCGGCCTCGTCGTTCGACGGTTTCGAGCTACGGCGTGGTGCATCGCGCATCCTCGCGGGGTGGAGTTGGCGCCCACGGATCGACGGGTACCCTTTTATCCGCCTCCTGCAGATGGCGGGGAGCTTGTGACGATGCGTATGTTGAGAATCCTAGAGCGGGTTCCGATATGGTGCAACGATAACAGGGTGCGAATGGGAACTAGATCACATCGCAGACCCGGTTGACTGTGCGTTATTGATATGAGTGGAGTGAGACCAGCCCGCGCCGGTCAAACGCGATTGCGCGTGTTTATCGGCCGATAATGAATGGATCGTTCGGGTGCCCGGCGGTGGAGCACGACCGTTATGGTCTCGGTCAGGAGAACGCGCGTGCGCCGGCAATTCATCCCGATGTTTGGCCATTCTTCTCCGAGAGCCCAACGTGCGCCCATGCGAGCGATGCGAGCTCGATGTAGCGCGATTCGCATTAACCGTTCCCGTTGTGGGTGGGGAACGAAAGCGTCGACGCCGAAGATATTGGTGCGAAACATACCGAGGCTGGGTGGCCAGGGGTCGCAATCGGGGCCGCGAGGAGTTGTTCTTGACTCGATGCGCGAATGCCTACACGCGTGCGAGCAAGGGCGCTGCTTGCTTGGTCGCCCTCACTCGCCCGACGAGACTTCTTCGCGCAGTACGCGAAACCCCGTCATGCCGTTGTCGCCGTCGTCGTAGGGCCGCTCGAGCTCGAGGGAGCAGTCCGAGTGCGGATCACGGAAAGAGCCGCCGCGTACTGCCCAATCGCCGTCGAGGCGCACCAACTCTTGGGCATTGCCGACGTAGTTCTTCAGGCCCCAGCCATTGTGATGGCCCGCGGTGATATCGATTAGACCCGTCCCTTTGAGCACGCTGTCGCCGAGGGTCACGCGGCAGTTGAAGTCGCGCGGGGGCTGGTCACCGCCGGCACGTGCCGCGTAGACCCATTCCGAGCGTGTCGGCACACGGTAGGTCTTGCCGGTGCGTTTGGATAGCCAGTCCACATAGCCCTGGACCGCCTGTAGGCTTAAGCCCGTTTTGGGCAGATCATCGGGGGCGTCTTCGTCTACGGGACACTCGCCGGAGAGGAAGCAATACTTGTTGTAGTCTTCGTTGGAGATCTCGTATCGACTGATGGCGAAGGGGCCCCGGTGGTCACTGCCGGGGACGACGACCATCAGTGGCCCACGCACGCGCTCGTGGATGAGATCGAAGCACACCGCCCGGGCGCGCGGGCCGTGCCCGGCGAGCGTTTGGGTGCACGGGCGGGGGCTCGGGATGGGCTCCCAGTCCTCGTCGACGATCTCGGCGCCGGAGGTCTCGAGGCTGTCGACGCCGGTACCGCGGGCGAGCACTTGGCTTTGCTGGCGGCGCTGCTTGGCGATCTCGGCGCTGAGCTTGGATTGGGCCTCGCGGTATCGGTCGTTGTCGACCCAGGCCGAGCGTGCCTCGGCGAGATGATCGCGCGCTTGGTCCAAATTACCCGCCTCGAGGTCGGCCTGGTAGCCCTCGAATGCTGCCTTGGCTTCGCTCTTGCGCTGCTGCAGATCCTCTTGAAAGTTGTTGACCTCGGGATGCTGTGGCATCTCCGCGAGTGCCTCGTCGACGATGTTTTGCGCCTCGCTCAACCGCCCCGCTGACAGCGCCGCCCGCGCCGCCGCACCCTCGGGCCAGGGGGCGGGCGCCATCTCCTCTCTCAGCTGCGCCAAGCGGGTGCTGCCCGGGAAGACATTGCTCGCGCGCGTGGCCAAGCGCTCGGCGGCACGGCGATCGGATTGGCCCAGACCCTCAATACGCCCGACGAGCACCTCGATGAACTCGGGCTTGAGCCGTTGGTAGCGGTCGGGCGCCCAAGCGCGGATCTCGTTGATCATGCGCGAGACCCGGGCGGTGTCGAAGCCGCCCTGTTGGCGAAATACCTTTTCGAGGGCCGCGATATTGACCTCGACCTTCGCGGCTTGGCGGGCGTTTTGCAGCTCGCGACTGTTGGGGGCTAGCTCCAAGCCCGCGCTGGCGAGCTCGAGTGCACGCTCGTAGTTGTTGGCCTGGTAGGCGGTATCGGCGGCGTCGGCATAGGCTTGGCCGAGTACCTCGGGCACCGTCACCGAGAGGAATGGATCATCGTCTTCGAGCTTGGGCCGGATGCCCTCGAGTGTCTCCCGGGCGGCCTCGACCTCGCCGGCGCGCGCTTGGATCACAATGCTTTGTTTGAGGCCATCGAGGCGGGCGCGCTCGGCTTCGCGCTGGCGCTCACGCAGGAAATCTTGGCGCGCCGATTCGATCGCCGTGCGCGCCTCGGCGAGACGTTGCTGCTCGAGGCCATGGCTGCTGGCGCGATCCAACACCGCCAGGGCCAGGCTATAGCGCTGTTGCTCTTGCAGGGTCCGCGCGCGCTCGGCGAAGACCCGAGCTATGCCCGCGCGGCTGCGCTCGATCAGGCGCGATTGCTGGGGGCCCGCCATTGCCTCGATATACCCCAGCGTCTGGCGAACGCGGGCGCGCCAAGCAGGATCGAACGCCGGTTCGGTCAAATCCCCATCGAGGCGTGCGATCGCCTCGTCCAGCAGCCGCTGGCGCGTTGCCTCACGCTCGCCGGGCGGGAGGCTTTGCAACTGGGCTTGAGCGATCGGCTCGTATAGTCCGAGCGCCGCGAGCAGATCGCGGTTTTCGCTGATGAAGGCCTCGGCCTGCGTGCGCGTGTCCGGGCCAAAGCCCGCCGCCCGCTCGCTAGCAATCGGTGCCGCGGCGCCGCGCAACGCCTCGAGTGTAGGGCTGTTGGGGGCCAGGCGCGCCAGGTCCGTAATCGCGTCTTGTGCCTGGCGCAGATCGGCGAGCGCATCGATCTCGTCCAAACGCCCCTCGAAGCGCTGGCGCAGCGTCTCGATGCGCTGATTGCGTTGGCGTTGCTCGCGGGCGAGAGTCAGTCGGTCGCGGGTATTTTGCAGCGCGTCCTCGCTCGGAGTCAGGCGTGTGCCCGTTTCGATATACGCCTGGGCGAGCTCGAGCTCGCCGGTGTTGATCGCCCCTTGGGCGGCACTGGCATAGGCGGGGGCGATGCGCGGGTCGGACAACAGCTCGTGGTCGCGGGCGATGGCCTCGACGCGCTCGAGTACCGTCGGTACAGCTGGGGCATCGGGTTCGCCCTGGCGCTCGAGCAGGCGCTCGTCCTCGAGCGCGCTCATCAATGCCTGATTGAGCTCGTTGAGGCGCTTGTCGCGCGCTTCGGCGACCGTTTGCTCGAGGTCCGCGAGCGCCTGTGAATCCGGATAGAGCTCGCGCGCCCGGGCCAGTGTCCGCTCGGCCGCTTCGAAGTCGTAGCGCCCCTGCTCGGGGGCCACCGCCTCGTCGATGCGCTGGGCGAAATAGTCCTGGATGGTCGTGCGTGCCTCTTCGGTGATCGCTTGACGTGCGCGCGGCTCAAGTCCGGGTAGCTCATTCAACGTCTCCTCGATCACAGCGGCATCACCATTCTGGACCTCGGTGACCATGCGCTGGATGCGGCGCTCCTCGAGGTAGTCGAGTAGCGGATTAACACTGGCGATCGCCAGCGCCGCGGCCAAAGCGCCGCCGATGACGTAGGGGTTCTTGTGCCAGTTGAGCCGGCCTTCGAGCTCCTCGACAAAGGTATCGACATCGGGCGAGCGGTTTTCCCGATGGAACGCGAGCCCGCGCATCAGGCCCCGCCACTGGCGCCGCTTGAGCGTCTTGATCGGCGCGGGCGTGAGGCCGGCGGCGCGCGCCTGTGCCGCCGACTTACGCCCGTAGGGGTGGTGGCCGGTCAACAGCTCGTAGGAGACACAGGCGAGGGCGTAGATATCGTCGCGTGGATCCGGCTCCTCGCCCTCGAGCATCTCGAGTGAGGCATACGCAGGCGTCAGCGCGCCCAATTGGCCCGGGTCGAAATACGTCTTCTCCGCGCCGGCCTCGCCGCCTCCTTCGCTGCTGCCTTGGTTTTTGACCGCCCGGGCGATGCCGAAGTCGAGGACCTTGACGGTGCCATCGTTGCACAGAAAGCAGTTACCCGGCTTGAAATCGGAGTGGACGATGTCGCGGCGATGCGCATAGCGTAGCGCGGCCCCGAGCTGGCGGATGATGCCTAGCGCCTCCTCGGGGGGAAGCCCGCCGCGCGGCTTGACCTTTTTCTTGAGATAGGTATTCAGCGGGTAGCCCTCCATCAGCTCCATGGTGATGAAGACCTGGGTCCCGCTCTTACCGATGCGGTCGAAGTCGTAGACGGTGGCGATGTTGGGGTGGGCCAAGCGTTGCTGGCGGCTGGCCTCGCGCTGTAGCGCGATAAAAGCCTCGGGGTGCTCCTTGAAGTCCTCGGTGAGGACCTTCATCGCGACGTACGGATTGCGGTCGCGCGCCTCGACCTTGAGCTGGTCACGCGCCTGATAGACCTTGCCCATCCCGCCCGAGCCCAACACCTTCTCGAGCACGAAGCGGTCCTTGATCACCGAGCCTGGGCCCAGTCCTTGTAGCTCGGGAGTGCCCTCAGCCCCCGGCGGTGTCCACGACGGCGCGTCCGAGCCGCTCCCCGAGCCCGTGGTCCGACTCGGCGCTGAGTCGGTATCCGAAGCCGAAGTATCCTTGGCGCCGGGTGGCGCCCGATCGGGCAGGATCTCCGTCTGACTTTCGTCCTCCGAGGGGGCCTCGCTCGCTGGTTCCGGGCGGTCGCTCAGGAGTTGGGTTTTGCCTTCGCCGTCTATGTCATCGCCGTCGCTGGAGGCGTCGCGATCGCCCGGCGCAACAGCCGGTGCGCCCCGGGCAGGCGGCTCCTCCGCGGCCGAGCCGCCGTCTTGGTCCTCGGGGGGGGCACGCCCTATCTCGCGCGCCGCACTCGAATACCTTTGGCGCGCGACGCGTGCTATGGCCGTGGGCGCTTCCTCATCGTCCGTATCATGGCGCTCTCTTTCGCCACCGGTGTCGTTCGGGCTGGATGCCCCTTGCGTAGTATCTCGAGGACGGGGGGATTCGCTGGCTTGTTCTTGCGTAGCGGTGCGCTGGTGCTCCTCGTGCCGACGAGGGGCAGCGTCGATCGATTCTGCCTTCGGTGCCGGCGACCCCGCGGTCGGCGAGGCGGGTGATTGGCGTTGCGTTCGTGATGCATACCGGCTTTTGGCGAGCCGGGCAATAACCGTCTGGGGCTCCGCCTCGTCATCGTCTTCCACTTGCCCTTCGTCTGCCCCGTCGATGTCGCCGCGCGCAGTCGGAGCCTCCTTTGCGCTGTCAGCGGCGTCGGCGCTTCCGGACCCTTCCGCGGCTTGATCGCCGTGCCCTTGTTCCTTGTCGGACGGTGTCGACGAGCGTGCGCTCGTGTAACGGCTTTTGGCCAAGCGCGCGACGACCGTCGGCGCATCCTGGTCGTCGTCTCCCTCCTCGTCGGCGTTCTCCGCAGCGGAATGATCGGTGCCGGGCGAAGGCGGGGGAGGTGATTCCGCACTCCCGTGAAGGCGATTCGCGTCAGCGCTGGCGTCCTCCGCGGCAGGCGCGTCGCCTGACTCCAAAGGCAAGTCTACGCCGTCATCGGGACTGGGCGGCGAATGTCGTGCTGCGTCTTCGGGCGCCCCTTCGTAATCCGCTTGACCCACGCTCGACGTACCTGCCGGTGGGCCCAATACCGTCGCCTCCGGCTCCCCCTTCGTTGGCGACTCTGGAGCCGGCCCACGGCTCGTCGGCGCTCCGGGCTCGCCCGCGTCCGCTCCTCCCCCCGTTGGCCCCGTTTTCTGCTCCAGGCCTTGGTGTACCGCTGTGGTCAAGCGACTGCAAGCGACATCGCTTAGCCGACCAGCACCTCGCTCGACCCTGAGGGAGGCCAGCGCCGCATTGGCGAGCCGGGCATCCTCTTGCACCGCTGCCGTTAGCTCAGCAGCCGCCTCCTCGACCGTGACCTCGTCTGCGGCTAAACGTTGGAGTAGTGACTTCAACAATCGAGTGCCCCGTC
>CAYTWS010000103.1:0-6199 GCA_964442145.1 uncultured Ectothiorhodospiraceae bacterium
GGCCGCTTTCTTCTTACTGGCCGCTTTCTTCTTGCTAGCGGCCTTTTTCTTGCTGGCCGCCTTCTTCGTGGAGGCCCGCTTCTTGCTAGCCGCCATCTTGTCGATCTTGGCCAGCTCCTCCCGCTCGGTCTTGCGGGCCGCCTGCGCCATCGCCTTGTCGCGCTTCTCGCTCAGCTTGCGCAGGGCATTCTCCCGCTTGAGGGCGGACTTGAGCTCATCCGAGGTCTCCTTGAGCTGGGCCTTGAGCTCGGCTACCTGCTCGCGCAGGCGGTCGGTCACGGCCGAGGCGGTGGCCTTCTTCTTGGCCGCGGCCTTCTTCTTGGCCGCAGTCTTTTTCTTCGCAACGGCCTTCTTGGCCGCCGTCTTCTTGGCAGCAGTCTTCTTCGCCCCTGCCTTCTTGGCGGTGGCCTTCTTCGAGGTGGCCTTCTTGGACGCAGCCTTCTTCGTAGAAGCAGCCTTCTTCTTGGAAGCGCTCGTCTTCTTGCTGGCCGCCTTCTTCTTGCTCGCAGCCTTTTTCTTCGACACCGCCCCGCTCCCCGATACGGACTGCGTATCGGAGGGGGACATGGCGGCGGCGACGGTGGTGTCCGTCGACGCATCATCCTTCATTCGGGGCATAGTCCAAGACTCCCGTGAGTGGCAATGCACCTTGCATTATAGAACTGCCACACAAGTTTGCAATTGTTAAGGGGTTTCGTTGCCATGCACTCATCTGCCAAGAGGTATTGTCGGGCCTCGGAGCCATTGCGCTGTTGGCTGGCAAAGCGCGCGATCGAAGCGTGCCGCCGCCACCTCGAGTGAGCGCAACGCCGCCAGCGGACAGCGCAATGACGGCCTTCGAACGAAGGCTGGCACCGCTTTGACTGGGTTGCTCGCCGGTGGGGTGGTGGCGCCACACTCGCTCGTCGCGCCTGGTCACGCCGGCCCGGCGCGCGCTGAGAGCGGACAATCGCCCTCGGCAGATGAGTCGCCTTGCTGGGCCGGCGTCGAAAACCGCCTACGTCGACTCGGCGCATCGGTGTTTCCGGCGTCATTGGCGCCGCATACGAGCCCCATCACCTCGCGCCAACGGAGAGCCGAATTGCCCAACAAAAGCCCGTGTGGCCTGCTGCGACGGCTCGCAGCCATCGTCTATGACAGCTTCATCCTCATCGCCGTATTGTTCGCGGCCACTGTCCCCGTGGTCGCCATCCATGGCGGCGCCGTCGAGGATTCATGGGTATTCACCGTGTACCTTTTCGCCATTGCGTTCGCCTTTTTCGGGGGCTTTTGGACCCACGGCGGGCAAACACTCGGCATGAAGGCGTGGCGTATCCGGGTCATCCGGGCCGACGGCTCGGCCGTGCGCTGGCGTGACGCGGCGTGGCGTTTCGTCGTCGCCGCCATCGGTTGGCTGCCGCTCGCGGCGGGCTATTGGTGGGCGCTTATCGACGACCAACGCCGCGGCTGGCACGACCGTCTATCGGGTACCCGCTTGTATGTCGTCGGTCGAGACTGAGGCCCTATCGCGCCACTCAGGCGGCGCGTCGCAGCCCAACCACCCCGAGCAAGGCGAACAGCGCGGCCGGCGCCAAGGCCGCGATCGGCGCGGGCACGCCATAGACGATGCCGATGTGCGCAGACAACTCGAACAGTAGATAGTAGCCGACCCCGATCAGGCTGCCCACGAATATGCGCTGGCCCGCGCCCACGTGGCGCAGTGAGCCGAACACCACCGGCAATGCCAGTAGCAGCATGACCAAAGTCGCCAAGGGGGTCGCGATCTTCTTCCAGAACGCCAGCTGAAAACGCCCGGCATCGAGCTCGTTGGCGAGCAGGTAATCGACATAGCGCCCGAGACGCCAAATCGACAGACTCTCCGGGCTGACCGCGAGCAGTTGGAACAGCTCGGGGCGGACCAAGCGCTCCCACTGGGCCGAGGCAATGCGTTCGGTTCGCAGCTCGCCGTCGGTGAGGCGCGTCGCCTCAATCCCCTGAACCCGCCAACGCCCCCCTTGGAACTGCGCCGTGTCAGCACGTAGCGCGCGCTGCAGGCGGCGGTCGCTGAACTCGTAGACGGTGACATCGCGCAGCGTGCCACCGGGCAGAATGGCGCCGACGTGGATATAGCGTTGGGCATCGCGCACCCAAAAGCCGCCGCCACCGCGCATTTGGCTCTGTCCGGCGATGGCCGCGCCCTTGAGCCTTTCCGCACGCTGTTGCACCGTCGGTGCAATGCCCTCACCGATGATCACGATCGCGACCATGAGCAAGACGCCGCCGGCCATGACCATCGAGACAATGCGCGCCGTCGATATGCCAGCGGCCCGCATGACGGTGAGCTCGGCGTTCGCCGCGAGCGTGCCCAGCCCGAACACACCGCCGATCGCCACCGCTGCGGGAAACAGCTCGTAGATGCGCTCGGGCACGGTCAACACCAGATACAACATCGCGGTGGCGAAGCCGTAATCGCCCTGCCCGACCTCATCGAGCTCGTCGAACAGCGAGAACAACAGATCGAGCGCGACGAGCACGGCGAGCACCATGACCGCACCGGCGACGACCGCTCGGATCACATAACGCGTGAGGATTGCGCTCATGCGTGCGCCCTCGCCTTGCCAGTGAGCACACTCCAGGCCCATCGCCAGCCTGTGCGGCGCACGATCATGGCGGCGGCGAAAACGAGCGCGAGCCCATGACCCCACCATAGGCCGAGCGCGCGCGGCACATCACCGCTGGCCAACGCATCGCGGGCGACCACGAGTATGTTGGCGTAGGCGATGTAGACCAAAAGGGCAACGACCATGTTGGCGTAGCGGCCCTTGCGCGGCGTCGTCTGGCTCAACGGCAGCGCCAACAACGCAAGTACCACGCACGCCACCGGCATGGCCACGCGCCACTGACGCTCGGCCGTGGCCTCGAGCGTATCGCGGCGCTCGAGCTCCGCCATCGATTGCCCCTCGAGGCCGACTTCGCCGGTGGTTCGGTTTCGCTCGGGCAAGCGGATGCCATGGCGTGCGAATGCGACCGCTCGCATTCGCGCCTGCCCTGGCTCACCGGTGTAGCGGTGACCCTGGGCGAACTCGAGATAGCGCGCTTGCGTGGCCTCGTCGATACGTTGGCGGGCCCGCTGCGCTCGAATCACGTGGGTGCGGCCCGCCTCGTCGACCGCTTGAACGAAGACCTCTTCGAGGACCTTGGTGTCGCTGTCTTTGGTCTCGGCGAACAGCACCACGTCGCCGCCGGCAGGGCGATTGAAACGCCCTGGTGTGATCCCCGTGAGATCCGAGCGCGAGGCGATTTGCGAGCGCACCTGGTGCTCGACGCGTGTCGCCCAAGGAGAGACCCAGATCGTCAACGCCGCCGTAATGGCGGCCGCTATCAGCCCGGCGGCGAGTGCCGGACGGTAGAGCCGCGCCATACCGACACCACACGCACCCAGTGCCGCCATCTCGCTCTCGGCGTAGAGCCGCCCGAACGTCAAAAGCAGCGCCAAATACAGCCCGAGCGGGATCACCATGACCACCACGGATGCGACATTGGTCAAAAACAGGGGCAATACCACATCGCCGGCGATGTCGCCTTCGACGACCTTGCTGAGCATGTAGGCGAGGGAATTGGTGAACAGGATCACCAACAAAACGAGCGTCACCGCCGCCCACGTCGCCAGGATCTCGCGCAGGACGTAGCGATCGATGACGGGTAGACGCATGCGGCGGGGCTCCATGGGCTCCGGGCCGTGCTCGCCGCCCGCAACGGATGCTGGGACGGACGACACGTGGGTCGATTTTGCCTAAAATCGATCGGCTATCCTAACGGGCAAGCGCGCCCTCGCCCGCGCGCGCCGCGCACGGAGTCGTTATGGAGTACAGTGTTACCACGGTGAAACCGGAACAACAGCGAACCGACGCCTTGATCGTCGGTGTCTTCGAGCAGCGCAAGCTCTCGGAGGTAGGTGCGTCGATCGATGCGGCCTCCGGGGGCCATCTCAAGGCGATCCTTGCCGAAGGCGATCTCGACGGCAAGGTCGAGACCACGTTGACGCTCTACAACGTGCCGGGCGTCGCTGCGCGGCGCTTGATCCTGGTGGGCCTGGGCAAAGCGAAATCGCTCGACCGGCGCGGGTTCCGCCGCGTCAATACGCATGTCGCGCGGCTGATCGAGAGCAACGGCTCGCAAAGCGCGGTCACGACGCTGGCGCAGGTGAAGGTCAAGAACCTCGATGTGGCCGAAAAAGCCCAGGTCATCGCTGAGGCCACCGAGAGCGCGCGCTATCGTTTCGACGAGTTCAAGACGAAGCCGGCATCACCCTCTCATCCGCTCGGGCAGCTCACACTGGCGCTCGACGAGGGCGACCATGAGCGGGCGGTGCGCACCGGGCTCGCGCGCGGGCAAGGGCTGGCCGCCGGGCGCGGTTTGTGCCGCGACCTGGGCAATCGACCGGCCAACGTGTGCACACCGACCCACCTCGCCGAACAGGCGTGGCAGCTGGCGAGCCAGTTCGACGCCGTCCATGCCACGGTCCTCGAGGAGGAGGACATGCGCGAGCTGGGCATGGGGGCGCTGCTGGCGGTGAGCCAGGGCAGCCGTCAGCCTGCCAAGATGATCACCATGACCTATCGCGGCGCGGGCAAGGACGACAAGCCCGTGGCCTTCGTGGGCAAGGGGGTGACCTTCGATTCGGGCGGTGTCTCGATCAAGCCCGCGAGCGCGATGGACGAGATGAAGTTCGATATGTGCGGTGCCGCCAGCGTCTTCGGCGTCATCCGCGCCTGCGCCGAGATCGGTCTCCACGCCAATGTCGTCGGTGTCGTGCCCGCCGCGGAGAACATGCCCGACGGCCAAGCATATCGCCCCGGCGACATCCTGCGATCGATGTCGGGTCAGACCATCGAGATCATCAACACCGACGCCGAGGGCCGTCTGCTGCTGTGCGATGCGCTGACCTATAGCGAGCGCTTCGAGCCCGACACCGTCATCGATATCGCGACGCTGACGGGCTCTTGCATCGCCGCTTTGGGCCACCACACCTCGGCGGTGATGTCGGACAGCGACACGCTCGCGCGCCAGCTCATGCAGGCGGGTGAGCGCAGCGCCGACCGGTGCTGGCAACTCCCGCTATGGGAGGAGTACCAGGACCAGCTCAAGAGCCCGTTCGCCGATTGCTCCCATGTAGGCGGTGCCCCCGCCGGTACGATCACGGCCGGGTGTTTCCTGTCGCGCTTTGCCGGCAAATTCAAGCGCTGGGGCCACCTCGACATCGCGGGCACTGCTTGGACGCGCGGCGACGACAAGGGGGCGACCGGGCGCCCCGTGCCGCTGCTGATGCAATACCTATTCGATCATCACGCGAGCGAGTAGCGCATTTTGACGCGCGTGGATTTCTACATCCTGCCCGACGCCGACGAGACGCGGCGCCAGACCTACGTCTGCCGTCTGGTCGACAAGGCGTATCGTCTGGGCCACTGGGTCTGGATCCACACGCCCACGGCCGAGCACGCAGCGGCCCTCGACGAGCGGCTGTGGACCTTCAGCCAGGGCAGCTTCGTGCCCCATGAGCGTGCCGAGGGGGACGAGCCCGATTGCCCCGTGGTCCTCGGCGAGGCGATCGAGCCCGTGCGCGAGCGCCAGTTACTCGTCAACGAAGGCAGCGAGGTCCCCGCCTGGTTCGATCGCTTCGCCCGCGTCGCCGAGATCGTCAACCAGGACGAAGGGGTACGCCGGCGCAGCCGCGAGCGTTATGCTTTCTATCGTGACCGCGGCTACGAGCTGCACCATCATCGCGTGAGCTGACATGGCCGGCAACGACGACCAAGACGACGACATCCCCCTGTTGGAGGACATCGTGCGGCCGGGCCAAGGGGAGGCCGCGCGGAGCGACCCCCGCGCGGGTCCATCGCAGGCGAGCACGAGCGCCGCCGGGCGGGAGCAGCTGCCATTGTCCGACGCCGAGATCGAGGCGATCGCCGCACGCGTGGTCGAGCGCCACATCGGCACGATCGAGCAAGCGGTTGCCCGCGCGATCCGCGCCGCCATACGCCTCAAGCACCACCATAAGGGAGGCGGTGCCGGCTCCGACGTGGACTGACACGCATCCACCAGCCCGTAGGCCGGTTCTTGATCCCAATACGCCACGCGCGACACCCACCGGCACGACACGCCACGCGCCACCCACGGCGGCCACCGCCCCAATCAATAACCGGCGATGCGCCCGGCCCGC
>CAYTWS010000104.1:0-2068 GCA_964442145.1 uncultured Ectothiorhodospiraceae bacterium
CGCCCACGGGATGGCCGAAGGCCTCGTTGATCGATTTGAAGTCGTCGATGTCGAGGAACAATAGGGCACCGCGGTGACCGCCCCGCCCCGCTTCCCCGATGGCGCTGCTCAAACGATCGTGGAGCAGGCTGCGGTTGGGAGCCCGGGTCACCGGGTCGTACAGGGTGAGGTATTCGATGGTCTCCTGATCGCGCTTGCGCTCGGTGATATCGCGGAAGTAGACGACCAGGCCTTCCTTGTTCGGATGCACGTGGTACTCGTGCCAATGGCCGGTGCCCCAATAGTAGTCCTCGAACGTGGTCGTGCGCCCCGTCACGCGAGCCAAGCGCAGATTGTATTCGAGCGCCGTGCCCTGCGCATGCGGCAACGTGTCCCAGAGGACCGCCCCGAGGAGCCGCTCCCGTGGGGTGTCGAGCAATCGTTCCGCCATCTGATTGACGTAGGTGAAGCACCAGCCCGTGTCGAGCGTGCAAAAGGCGTCGTTGATGGTCTCGAGCGTGTTGGTCAGCTGCCGACCGAGGCGCACAACCTCATCGCGCGCGGTCTTTTCCTCGGTAACGTCGGTGATGTAGCCCTCGACCTTGATGCAGCCCGCGCGTGTCGTAGTGGGCCTGGCCCTGCTCCCACACCCACCGGTAGCCGTGCTCGCGGTGGTGCAAACGATAGGTCAGCTGGAACGGGCGGTCCGCGCGGATGGCGTCTTGCACGCGGTGCCAGACGGCATCGGCGTCGGCGGGATGGATGAGATCCCCTAGCGTCGGTGTCTCGGGGCACAGGAACGCCTCGGCGGTATAGCCGACGAGGGTGTAGCAGCCCTCGCTGATGAACTCCAGGGTCCATTCGGAATCGTTGTAGCAGCGATAGACCGCCCCCGGCAGGTTGGCCACCAGGGTCTCGAAGAAGCGTTGGCTCTCGCGCAACAGCTCCTCGGCCTCGCGGCGCTCGGTGATGTCGAGCACGACCCCCATGATAACCGGCTCGCCTTGGAGCACCACGCGCGTGCCAAAGACCTCGTACCAGATGTGGCTGCCGTCCTTGCGCAGCCCGCGCGCCACGTAGTGATCCGTCGTATACTCACCGACGAGCCGGGCGTGCACACGGGCGTGGACGGCGTCGACATCGTCGGCGGCGGTCAGGTCCGTGGGGCGGAGGCGGCCCACGATCTCATCGCGGCGATAGCCGAACATCTCGGCCAAACGGTCGTTGACGTAGCTGAACACGTGATCGCGGATGATGTAGACGCCGGCGACGCCCTGCTCGACCAGGACGCGGAACTGGGCCTCGGAGGCCTCCAGGGCGGCCTCGGCCGCCTTGCGCTCGGTGATATCGATGCCGAAGCCGGCGATCAGCGGGGGCCCCGCAGTAGGCAACCGTCGGGCGACGAACAAATGGGGCTGGCGGGTGCCGTCCTTGGCGACGAGCTCGGCCTCGACGCGCGCCTCGCCCTCACCGAAGCTTCGCTCGATGGCCGCCATGACGCGCTCCCGGTCGGCCGGCGCGAAGAAGTCACCCACCTGCATGCGCGCGAGCGCGGCATGATCGTAGCCGGTGGCCACGGCGAACTGGTGGTTCCAGTAGCGCGTGCGACCGGCGCGATCGAGCAGGTAGAACACCTCGGGCAGGAATTCGAGCAGCTCGCCGGAGGCGATACCGGAGGCCGCCAGTATCGCCTCGAGGCCGCTCGGCGGGTTTTGTTCGGTATCCGTCATCCGTTGGTCCTCGCCGGAGCGCCAGCGGCCGCCGAGGCGGGCACCTCTTCGCAAACGCCCGCGCCTTGGCTCAACGGGGCGCCCAGGAGCCCCTTCGATCCGGGTGCGCGGCGATGCCCTCGCATTTGCGAAGCAAGGTTCAGGCCGAGGATGGGCGGGTGGGCGCCGGTCGCCCCCAGATCCGCGACCGAAGGGGGGGGTAATTGGCGCCGGCGGCTACAAGGCCACCACGACCACCCCGCACCCGCGCCACACATTCCCCACCCGACTGCGGTGCCCGCGTTGCTCGCGGTTCGCTGGCGCTCACCGTTCACATGTCCGGCGATCCTCGTTCCCTCTCGGATCGCCCTGCTCACGGC
>CAYTWS010000104.1:2078-6106 GCA_964442145.1 uncultured Ectothiorhodospiraceae bacterium
GACCGACGCGGTCCGTGGCCACCGGCGGTTACGCGGCCGGACGGCCACGCGCGCGTGCGGGCGAGGCCGGTGCCGTGTCACCCCGATTGCTGGAGCCCGTGGGCGATGCCGTTGACCGTCGATAGCAGCGCCTGGAAAAGCCGGTCGTCATCGCGGTCAGCGGCGCGCCAGCGCGCCAACAGGTCGACTTGGAGCAGACTCATCGGGTCCATGTACGGGTTGCGCAAACCGATCGAGCGCTTGAGTGCGCGCTCGTCGTCGAGCAGCTGGGTATTGCCCTTGAGACGGAGCACGAGATCGACACTGCGCTCGTACTCGGCCCGGATCACGTCGAACACGGGCTGGCTGTGCCTCGGGGCGAGCCCAGCGTAGTAGGCGCCGATGCCCATATCGACTTTGGCCAGCACCATCTCCGTGTCGTTGACGATGTTGGCGAGCACGGGCCAGTCCCGCAGCATCTCGGCGACCGCGTGCTCACCCCACCGGTCGACCGCGGCCTGCAGGCCCGAGCCCAGACCGAACCACCCCGGCACGATCTGGCGGGTCTGGGTCCAGGCGAACACCCACGGGATCGCCCGCAGATTCTCGATGCTCTGGCCCGGCTTGCGCGAGGTCGGGCGCGAGCCGATCGCCATACGCTCGATGACGTCGATCGGCGTGGCGCTACGGAAATAGTCGAAGAAGCGCTCGTCGCGATAGACCAGCCCCTGATAGGCGGCGCGGCTGGCGCGCGCGATCTCGTCCATCATCTCCTGCCACCGGGGCTCGCGCTCGTCGTACGGGCGCGGCGCGCCGGTCGCCTGGAGCACGGGCGCCAGGCTGGTCTCGAGCGTGCGCATCGCGGTCGAGCGCACGCCGTACTTGGTGTGGATGACCTCGCCCTGCTCGGTCACGCGCAGCCGCCCCCGGACCGAGCCCCGCGGCGCCGCCAGGATGGCCCGGTGGATGCGGCCACCGCCGCGGCTCGTGGTGCCGCCGCGGCCGTGGAAAAACGTGAGATCGACGCTATAGCCGTCGGCGACGTCGACGAGATCCGCCTGGGCATGCTGCAGCGCCCAGCGCGAGGCGACCAGACCCCCGTCCTTGCTGGAGTCGGAATAGCCCACCATCACAACCTGGCGGTCGCCGCGCTGGCGCAGATGCTCGCGGTAGCTCGGATCCGAGAGCATCTGATCCATGACCCCGGGCGCGGCCTCGAGATCGCCCACGGTCTCGAACAGCGGGGCGACGTCCAGATCGACACCGCCGCCGGCCTGGCCCAATCCGGCCCAGCGCGCCAGCAGCAACAGGGTCAACAAGTCGTCGCGCCCCTGGGTCATGCTGATGATGTAGCAGCCGATCGCACCCGGGCCGAAATGGCTGCGCAGCTCGGCGATGGCGCGGAAGACATCGAACGCGCGCGTACACTCGGGGTCGTCGGTGGCGACCGGCTCGCGCCCGTCGCCGAGCGCTTGCTCGAGGATGCGGGTGCGCTCACCCGCATCGCGCTCCGCCCAATGCGCGTCGCCGAGCAGCCGGCCCATCACCGTGCGATGGACGCGCGCGTCCTGGCGCACGTCCACGGTCGCCAGATGGAAGCCGAACGTCTCGGCCCGGCGCAGCAGGCGCCGCACGTTGAACAACCCCGCGTGCGAGCCCTTGTTGTTGATCAAGCTGTTGGCCATCGCCCGCACGTCGTCGAGGAACGCCTCCGGGCCGGGATAACCCTCGGGGTCCTCATCGACGGTGGCCTTGAGGCGCGCGCTCATCAGGTGACACAGCGCGCGATAGGGCATGTTGCGGTGACGCGGCGGGATACGCTCGGCCGCCTCGGGGAAGCGCGCCATGTAGTCATCGACGCGCTCGGTGACCGTGGCGTCGACATCGATGCGCGAGGTCGACTGTGACAAGCGCCGCGCGAGCTGGCCCAGCTCGCTGCGATAGCGCGCCAGGATGCTCGCGCGCTGCTGATACAGCGCATTGCGCAGCGTATCCGCGTTGACGTTGGGATTGCCGTCCATGTCGCCGCCGACCCACGAGGCGAAACGCAGGATGCGCGGCAGGCGCAGCGAGGCGGCGGCGTCGCCATAGACGTGCTCGAGCGCGTTCTCCACCTCCTCATAGAACGGCGGCACGATGCGGTAGATGATGTCGGTGAGGTAGAACAGCACGTGCTCGAGCTCATCGGCCACACTCGGGCGCGTGCTCGGGTGCTCCTCGGTCTGCCACGCCGAGGTGACCTCGGAACGGATCACCTGCATGCGCGCGCGTTCCTCGGCCGGCGTCATCGACGGATCCAGGCGGTCGGTCAGCGCGCGGATGATGTGCTGCTGCTTCTCCAGGATCGTGCGCCGCGTGGCCTCGGTCGGATGCGCCGTGAATACGGGCTCGATGAGGACATCGTCGAGCAGCCGCTGGACGTCGTCGGCGCCGAAGCCGGCCGCCCGCAGCTGCGAGAATGCCGAGACCAGCCCCTCCATCTCGGGCTGCTCGCCCTCGACCTGGCGCTGGCGTAGCCGGCGGATGCGGTGCACCTCCTCGGCCAGGTTGACCACCTGGAAAAGCGTGGCGAAGGCGCGCGTGAGCTCGCCGGCCTCGCCCGCGTCGAGGCTGCGCAGGCGATCGGTGAGATCATCGTCGGCGCCCGGGCGGCCCTCGCGGCGCCCGATCGCCGCCTTGCGCACCGCTTCGACGTTCTCGAAGAACGTCTTGCCGCGCTGCTCGGTGATGACCTCGCCGACCAGATTCCCCAATGCACGGACGTCCGTGCGTAGCGGGGCGTCCTCGGGTGCGGCAGCGTGTTGCTCACGCGAATCGCTTGAAGCGGCCACGGGCTCCTCCCTGGGGTGTCGCGATGGGCGGCTGGTAGATCGAGCAATGAGGCGTCGCGCCTTGTACTGTAGCGGTCAACACCGTGTCAATGGCGCCCGTACTCCCGACGCCGCGGCGCTCGGGCGAGCCCGCGCTGGTGGCCCGCGGCAACCCGGCAGAGGCGGCGATGCGTCAGGCGTCCGGGGCCCTGGCGAGGGCCATGCGCACGGGCGAGGTATGGAACGATCGACGAAACCCCCTGTCCCAGCGATACGAAGCGCTCGATACGACCGACGAGGAGCGACTGCCATGATCCAGCCTACGACCAAGGCGCTGATGGGCGCCGCTGCCCTCGCCTTACTGCTCAGCGGCTGTGGCTTCCCCAAGGGGGCCGACGACAAAGCGGAGACGTTCTTCGACAAGGGCAAGGACAAGATCACCGACTCGCTGTCCGACCAAGGCGTCGACGGCGAGCAAATGGCCGCGGTGGAATCGATCATCGCGGACTATCGAGGGCGCATCGTGCCCGCGCTGTCGCAGGCGCTCTCCGAGCGCAAGGCCAGCTTCAAGACGCTGTATACCGGCCGGGACACCGAGGCGATGCTCTCGGCGGCGGACCGGGCGCACCGGGCGCGCCAGGAGGCCCTGCGGCGCATCGGGGCCATGCACGCCGAGATCGAGTCCGCGGTCGGCAGCGAGACCTGGGCCGCCGCGAACGAGCAGCGCCGCAGGGAATTCGAGGATCACTTCGAGGACGAGTGAGGGCGATCGCCACGGGACGCGCCCCGGCCGACGCCTCGGGCCGCGTTCCTTCGAGCGCCTCTCGCCGGGCCATCCCCGAATTCGACGAGGGGTTTCAGCCCGGTGACACAGCCGCTTAGCGTCGGCCCATCGGGGCGAGCGCTTGGCCTAGGAGGCTGTCCGAGCACCCCGGAGCCTACTGCGCGTGCCCTACACCGCCATCTTGGGGCAATCGCGGAGCTCACCGGGCAACCACCATGCCCGGCTCGCGATCACCAACGAGGTCGCCGGCAGCGCTCTTGCACGCTTCAGACGAACCAGCCCGCCAGCGTGAGCACGGCGATGATGGCCAGCCACAGCACCCCCGTGCGTGTGGCCAGCGAACGCGCCGCCTCGACCACCGCTGCCCGATCGCTCGTGCGCCGCCCTTGCTCGCCCTGACCGCCCGTGTCGTCGGGCTCGTCGCGCTCGCGCATGGCGGCGGTGCCGACGTCGCC
>CAYTWS010000105.1:0-6101 GCA_964442145.1 uncultured Ectothiorhodospiraceae bacterium
TCCAGCGCGAGGATTTGACCGAGCCCGTGCTCGCGGCCGCCTGCGCCGGCCGGCCCGCGCGCGAGCTGCCCTTCCCCGACACCTTGCCCGAGGAGGCGCTCGCGCGGGCCGAGCACCGTCTCGCCGCCATGGGCGCGATCGACCCAGCGGGCCGGGCCACCGAGCGCGGCCGCAGCCTGTTCGCGCTGCCGGTCGATACGGCCTTGGCCCATATGGTGACGACCATGCCCGACGCGGCCACGGCCGGGTTCATGGCCGATCTCGCAGGCGCGCTCAGCACCCGCCGGGCGATCGCCCACCTGCCCCAAGCCGCACGCGAGCGCGACGACGTCGCCGAAGCGCTGGGCCGCCGCTGCGATGCTGCGCTGCGCGTAGCGACGCTGCGCGGTCTCGCCCCCGAGGGCATCCAAGTCCGTGGCGACGAGCGCCGCGAGGCGCGCCGCCTGGCCGACCAGGTCCGCGACCTCGTTGGCGCGGGCACTCGGCCGCGCGACGAAACCGGCGCCGAAGTGGCCGAGGCAGCGCTCGGCGCGGCCGCGGGCGCCGCCCCCGAGATGGCGTTCGTACGCCGTGAGCGCCGGCGCCACACCATGGGCAACGGCGGTGAGGAGGTCGAGATCGGCCACGACTCCCTTGTCGCCGACGATGCCGAGGCCGCACTCGTGCTCGACAGCCACAGCGTGCCGGGCAAGGGCACCCGCCAGACCCTCACCATCGCCGGTTGTCTGGCCCCGATCCCACTGAATGCCCTGGTCGAGCACGGGCTCGCGCAGGCGTCCCTGGCCGAGCCCGAATGGGGCGACAGCGGCCTCGTCGTGCGCCGCGAGTGGAGCTATGCCGGCCGGGTCGTGCGCACCGACAAGGTCGAGCCCAGCGGCGCCGAGGCGCGTGAGGCGATCGCCCGCCTGATCCTGGACGACGCCCTGCTCGCCCCGGCCGGCGAGCGCCTGCGCGACGACATCGGGGCCTGGAGCCTCTACGTCGCGCTCGGCTTCGGCGACGGCGACGTCCCCGACCCGCACGCCTGGCTGAGACAACGCTTGGCCGCACTCGGTGTCGCCGAAGCCGGTGACATCGAGCTCGTCGAGCCCGGCGATCTGCGCTTCGAAGGGGTGCCCTCATGGGAGCGCGAGCGCTTCGACCGCACCTATCCGCGCGAGGTGCGCTTGTCGGGCCTGCGCATGCGCATCCACTACGACGTCCGGCGGCGCACGATCACTGCCGAGAAGATCGAGGGCAGCCGCAAGACCGACCCGAAACGCTGGGAGCTACCCGCCTGGCAGGGATGGCACATCCAGTTCCAGCGCGCCAGCCGCATCGTCGACGTTCGTTGATCAGCTGCGTGAGCCATGAACCGCTCTACTGCGCCGCGCGCAGATCGAGGTGGCGGGCGATGAGCTCGTCGCTCAACGGCTCGCCCTGGGCGAGTGTCTCGAGCAGCGGGGTCACGGCCCCGGTCAACGCGATGTCATAGGTAAGCGTTCTACCCGACAGGACGGCCGGATTGCGGCCGTCCAGACGGAAGCCGATCCGGCCGCGCCCGCCCAGCGGGGCATCGAGATCGATCTCGAGCTCGTCATAAGCGAAATCGCGCAGCGCAGTCAGCATGAGCTCGGCGTCGCGCCCGCCTTGGCGCAATGCCGCCCGAGCCGCGCTCGAGCGTAGCCCGATATGGCCGTCGCGCCCGCGTAGCCGGGCGCCACGTATCGCCAGACCGGGCTCGCCGAAGCTCAACGGCACCCGGCCGGACAGCTCACCCCGCGCGCTCAAGCCGGCGATACCCGCGCCATCGACCAAGTCTCCGAGGGAGACGTTGCGCATTTGGACATCGACGTCGTTCAGCCGCGCCCCGGTGTCAATGCGCGCGTTTTCCACCCGGACCCGGCCACCGAGGAAGCCGCCTCTCGCCTCGACGATCCGGAGGCCGAGGCCCTCCCCGGGGCCCGGTGCAATACGCCACCGCAGGTCGACATCGGTGACGGGCACAGCAGTGGCGACACGCGCTACGTGCAGCCGCTGCGCTTGCTGCGTCTGCACCGGCTGCAATGCGGCCAGCTGCGTCTCGCCGCTGACGCCCGCCAGCCGCACGCCGCCCACGCGCATGGCGACATCTTCGATGCGCACCTCGGCCTGGGCAGCGACCCCCCGCTCATCCAGGCGCCCCTCGATACGCGCGCTCGAGGCACCGGTGACGTCGTGCAGTCGGCCGAGCCAAGGCGCGAGATCGCGTGGCTGCGGTCCATCCGGGCGCCACCGCACCTGCGGCAGCTCGAGCACGGCCGAGGCCGCCCCCGCCGCCGGTGCGTAGTCCGCCCCGAGCTCGAATCCCAAGTCGGTTCCGATCATGCGCCCCTGACCCGCGAGGTCATAGCCGCCCGCATTGCGCGCCACCCGCCCCCAAACGCGCGCGGGCGCTAGCCAAGGCTGCTCGGCCTCGTGCACCAGGCGAGCGACATCGAATGAAACGAAGCGCTCGCGTGCACGGGGGCGCAATGTGGCCTCGACTCCGCGGGCGGCCCAGTCGCGCGCCCGAGCACGCGCCTCGCCATCCGTGAACGCCAACCGCAACGCCTCGCCTTGGCCCCCGGCACGCAGCCGCCCCGGCTCGACCCGCACGCGCTCGGAGCGATTGCCCGTCTCGAGGGTCACCTCGAACGGCGCCATACGCGCGGCGGCGCCCCAATGACGCGGTGTCGTCAAGCGCCATTGGGCGTCAGTGATCACCAAACGCAGAGCGTCATCGCTGCGCAAGAACCCACCGGCCCGCCAACGGGCCGCCGTGATCTCGCCCGCGCCATCGTAGAGCGTCAGGCGGGTGGGCCCGGAGCCGCTGTCGAGCCGGGCCGCCGCATTAGCGCGGACGCCTTGCATCTCGAGCCCCGCAACCGCGAGCTGCGGCGCGGTTGCCTGCAACCGGAAACGCCCCGAAGGCGCTCCGGGTGGACCATCGATCTCGCCCGTCAGGCGGCCCCGTGCCAATCGGATGCCCGGAGCGCGCCAATCCATGGCGCGCACATCGAGCCCCTCGATGGCCAGGCGCTCGAGCCCGCCGCGCCAACCGCCCGTGGCCGAAACCCGCGCTTCCAGGCGGACACGCCCCCGGGTATCCGACCAATGGAGGCGCCAATCCGGCTCGCTCGTGACGCGGATCGAATCGGTTTCGCCCGCATCGGAAGGCGCGATGCGCACCAGCTCGCCGCCCGACCAGTCGAGCTCGAGCGGGCCGTCGGCGTGGGTGCGGGCGAAGGCGGGCACGCCCAAGCTGGCGCGCAAGGCATCGTGGATGCTCGCCAAGCGCAGGCGCGCGGCGTCGTCGGACTCGACGATCAGGGCGCCGTCGCGAGTCACCAAATCCCCCGTGCCCTCGAGATCCATCCCGCTGAAGCGGTAGGCGAAGCCGAGATCACGGCCGCGGATACGCCAGCCCCCCGACCAATCCCCTGCCACGAGCCGACGCACCATATGGCCCGCCCCACTGAAGCCGTCCTGCAGCGATAATTGGCCCTGGGCCTCGCCCGCGATCCGAAGCCCGCCGGCGCTCGGCCGCGGCCCCGGCAAGAGGGCCCACGGAAGATCGGCCCCGCTCGGCATGACCACACGCGTATTAACCCGCACAGGCGATTGGTCCCAAGGCGCGCTCGCACTCGCTCGCCCCTCGATGCGGAACCCATCGTCCTCGCGCACATCGAGGTCGGCCGAGACCCGACCGTCGACGAGCTCGGCATCGACACGCGCATCGACGCGAAGCCGGTCACTGCGACCGTGGAGGCGGAGCTCAGCCCGCCGACCGGTATCGCCGCCGCCCAGATGCCCCTCGATCTCAGCGTGCCAGGGCCCAACGGGGGACGCGATTTGCAACTGGCCGCCGCTCAATCGCAGCCGTTCGAGGCGCGTCGCCAGCGCGAACGCGTCACGCAAGCCGCCACCCGCGTCACCCGCAGGGGCAGCCTCGCCGGCCTTATCCCAAGGCGCGATCTCGGCGCGAAGCCCAGAGACATCGACCGACACCGCTTGCCACGAGCCCGTGAGCAGTGCCCACGGGGTATAGCGCGCCGACAGCCGCTGCACCCGCGTGTCGCGCGCATCCCCCAGCTCAAAGTCCTCGACGACGACGCGCCCGAGATCGACCGCCGTGACCTCGAAGCGGGCCTCGGTATAGCCGCTAGCGGCGAGCGTGCGCTCGAGCCACGCTTGGGCCAGGTGGAACCTAACCAGCCAAGCGCCCGCGGCGACGACCGCCAAAAGCGCCACCAGGGCCACTACGAGGGTCAACGTGCGCCGCATAGCTCGCTCCCGCGTGGTTCGGCCAAGAGGCTGTCCGAGAAGCCGGGAACCGACTCGGCTGGTCCCGCAGCGGCGTCTTCGCGCGATCGCTCGACCTACATGGCGACCGCCGTGCTCACCTCGCCCGCATCAACGAGATCGCCGGGGCGATCTCGCGCATCAGCCGCGCAGGGGCGAGACACGCCGGATGAGCCGACAACGTCTGCTCGCCGTAAGACGCGCTTGCTACAGCGCAGCTTACTCGGAAGGTCCTCCTAGGCCGAGTGGGTTGTTCTTCTAGCGCAAGCGCGCGCGCACCCGCGCGCGCAGATGGTGCAACCGCCGATCGTAGACACCGGCTTCGTCCAAATGGGCGACCGTATTGTCGAGGTAGTCGGCGCAAGTGCCGATCATACCCTCTCCCGTCGCCAACAGCTCGACCGTACGTTCGTCATCCAGGCGCCCCGTGTGGCATGGATTGCTCGGATCGACCACGAACGTCACCGCATCGAGCGCACCGGCGTCGGTGGCCACGCGTACCCAGCGTGGCCGATAGACGCCCGTGATGAGCTCGCGCCGCCACACGAGATGCAATTCGTGCTCCAGATCGGGACCGGTGATCTGGAGCGCGGCCCCGCGGCAGGACCCACCCGGCACGAGGCCCAGCATGAGCCCGGGGCGATCGGGCGAGCCCCGGCCGTGGGTCAGCTGCAGGCGGAAATCCCGGTGAAACCCGTACAGGCGCGCGGCGCGGCGCGCGTCGACGTGCACACACGGGTTCCACAACAGCGAGCCGTAGGCGAACAACCACACGCCGCCCTGCTCGTGAGCCGTTGCGGGCGCGGCCGCGCGCGTCGCGCGCACCGACTCGAGCAGATCGCGATCCGAGCGCAGCGCCACGTCGGGGTGGCGCGCGCGCAACGCTTGGCGGACCGCGTCGTCCTCCAGGACCTCGCGCGTGATGCCCCCCGAGAGCCGCTCGACCGAGCGATTCAAGGCGTCGTATCCAGTAGCCCCAGATCGGCGACGTCGCGGTGGAAACCGGGGGTGAAACGCTCGGGCTCGTGGGTCAGCCACGCGCGCAGCTCGGCCGGGGTGATGCGCTCGAGTGCGGCGATCTCGGCGGGCTCGCTCGTCACCGGGGCATCGGTGACCACGCGGAAGGCCTGCTGGAGCTCGTAGTCGTGGATGCCCAGCTCGGGGCGATCCAGTGTCACCTCGCGCTCGCCACCGACGGCCTCGATGGCATCGACGACCAGGCCCAATTCCTCATACAGCCCGCGCGACGCTGCGTCCCGGTAGCCCTCGCCCGGCTGCAGATGCTCGCCGACGCTGACATCCCACTTGCCGGGATTGAGGTCTTTGTCCTGGCTGCGCTGCTGCACCAGGACGCAGCCATCCGAGTCGAACACCCAGACGTGGACGGCACGGTGCCAAAGCCCCTCGGCGTGGACCCGCGCCCGAGGCACGAGACCGGCCGGTTCGCCACGCTCGTCGATGGTCTCGAACAACTCGTCCAACACGCCCTCCTCGGCGACGGCCCGGCCGTCGCGACATGCCCGCCAGCGCCTCCAGCGCACACCGGCGCGATCGGGCACCGCCGACGGATGCTCGGGCCCCAGATAGCGCAGGTGGCTCGCGCAAGCGCGGCGACAATCGCTGGCGCCGAAGCCCGCCACGGCAATGCTGCCACGGGTCGCGCGATTGACCGCGCACTCGGGTGTGCGATGGAGAGCAACCCATTCGACGCACGCTTGCGGCCGCGCCAGCAGCCAATCGATGTGCCAGCGCAAGCGTTTGCTCGCTTGCACATGGCGCCGCAGGCGCGCATTCATGCC
>CAYTWS010000106.1:0-6073 GCA_964442145.1 uncultured Ectothiorhodospiraceae bacterium
ACCGGGCCAGCTTCGAGGAGATCGACGCCGGCGATCGCGAGATCGTGCGCGAGGTCCTAGCGACCACGTTCGAACGCCTCGACGAGATCAATCGGAAGAACAATGCGGAGGCCCAGGAGGCACTGCGCGGCGCGGACATCGAGCTGGTCTCACCCGAGCGGGCGCCGGCGGAGCGCCGCTGGGAGGCGCTGGCCGACGAGACCTTGCGCGAGTTCGAGCGCGACGGCGCCTACGACGCCGAGCTGCTCGACCGCATGGAGAGGCTGGTGCGCGAGTATCGGGAGCAGCAGGGTGACTGAAACCCGGGCGCGCGCGCTGCGCTGGCTCCATCGCGTCGAGGACGGGGTCCTCGTCGCCACCGTGCTGGTGATGGTCGCGCTGGCGGCGGGTCAAATCGTGCTACGGGGCGCCTTCGGCACCGGGGTCCTGTGGATCGACCCGATGCTGCGCTCGCTCGTGCTGTGGATCGGCATGCTGGGCGCGCTGGCGGCGAGCCGCACGGGCCAGCACATCGCCATCGACGTGGTCACGCGCGCCCTGCCACGGCGCTGGCGCTTGCCCGTGCGCGGGGTGGCGTGCGCGTTCACGGCCGTGGTGTGCGCCGGCTTCGCCTGGCACGGGGCTCGCTATACCGCGCTCGAGGTCGAGATGGCCTCCGAGGCGTTCGCCGGCATCCCGCAATGGAGCATCGTCGCGATCCTGCCGATCGCATTCGCCTTGATCGGGGTACGCTTCGCCCTGTTCGCCGGGGCGTTCTTCCGCGGCCGTGAGCCCTTCGGCGACACCGACTCGTGAGCAACCTCGTCCTCACAGCCATCCTGCTACTGATGGCGCTCGCCGGGGCCCCGCTGTTCGCGGTGATCGGGGCGAGCGCGCTCGTGGGCTTCTGGCTCGCCGGGATCGATCCCCAGGCCGCGCTCATCGAGGTCTACCGGCTCACCGATATGCCGGTGCTCGTGGCGATCCCGTTGTTCACCCTGGCCGGCTATCTCCTCGGCGAGAGCCGCGCGCCGCAACGCCTGGTCCGCTTGAGCGATGCCCTTTTGGGCTGGCTCTCGGGCGGGCTCGCCATCGTCGCGCTGGTCGCCTGCGCCCTATTCACCGCGTTCACCGGGGCCTCGGGGATCACCATCGTGGCCCTGGGCGCCTTGCTCTATCCCGCCTTGCAGACCGCTGGCTACCCCGAGCGCTTCAGCCTGGGGCTGGTCACCAGCTCGGGCAGCCTGGGGATTCTGTTCGCGCCCTCGCTGCCGCTGATCCTCTACGGCGTCATCGCGCAACAGCTCGATCTGCCCATCTCGATCGGGATCGACGAGCTGTTCCTCGCCGGCCTGCTACCCGGCATCTTGATGCTGGCGATCCTGGGCGCCTACAGCGTCTGGCAAGGGCGGGCCCTGGCCAAGGGCGCGGCCTTCGACGGACGCGAGGCCGCGGCGGCGGTGCGCGACGCCGCCTGGGAGCTGCCGCTGCCCATCGTCGTCCTGGGCGGTATCTACGGCGGCTTCATCGCCGTCTCCGAGGCGGCCGCGGTCGCCGCGATCTACGTGCTCGTCGTCGAGGTGGGGATCCGCCGCGAGATCACACTGGCACACCTGCCGCGGGTGTTGCGCGACGCCATGAAGCTCGTCGGGGCCATCTTGATCATCCTGGGCGTATCGCTGGCCTCGACCAATCTACTGATCGACGCCCAGATCCCGACCCGCTTGTTTGAGGCCATCCAATCGGTCATCCAGGACCGCTGGACCTTCCTCATCGTGCTCAACGTGTTCCTGCTCGTCCTCGGGACCACCCTGGAGATTTTCTCGGCACTGGTGATCATGGTGCCGATCATCCTGCCCATCGCACTGGGCTACGGCGTCGATCCGCTGCATCTGGGCATCATCTTCCTCGCCAACATGCAGATCGGCTACTTCACGCCGCCGGTCGGCATGAACCTCTTCATCGCCAGCTTCCGCTTCGGCAAGCCCGTGATGACGCTATATCGGGCGACGCTGCCGTTTTTCTTCCTGCTGCTGGCCGCCGTGCTCATCATCACCTACGTCCCCGCGCTGTCGCTCTGGCTCCCGGGCTTGATCGGCGGCGACGGCTAGGCCCGACGGGGAGCGCACCACGGAAGGCGCGCTCGGCTCGCGCGCCAGCCCCGCAGGGGCGGGGCCCGCCGGACAGGCCGAGACAATCGGCTCGCCCCAAGATGCGCTCGCTACGGCGCAGGTAGTCGCGCAGTCTCTTAGTGGGGCCGGGAACCGGTGGACCCGGTAATCCGTGTCGGCCGATCAGGGCCCTGTCGCGACTAGGCCGCGTCGGCCTTGGCTGCCGCGCAGCACACACGAAACACGCGCGCAGCCTCGGCGACACACCGCCCCACCACAATAACCGCGCGTACGGGCGCCTATGGCCCCGAACGACCGACCACCACGTTGCCGGAGCCGGGCTAATGACGTACATCGACCGCGGGGACTTGATCGAGCTGCTGGGCAGTGGCGTCGACGACACGGGGGCCCGGCGGGCCATCGACGACGCCGCGGCAGCCCAGGGTTGGACCGCGCCGCATCGCCTCGATCCGGTCGATGCCTTGGCGCTCCTGGCGCAGTGCGCGAGCCGGCCGGACGCCATTGGCATCACCGCAGGGCTGGCCCATGAGCGCTTGGCGCTTCGTCTGGCGCGCCACAAAGGGCTCGCGCCTGCGCCGGAGCCCGCGCGTGCGACTGCATCCGGCGGCCGGCGCGGCGGCGTATGAGCCCGACTCGAGCCGCGACACACGGGCTTGCCCCCGGGGATCGCAGGGGACCGCCCGACGGAACGGTCACGCGGGCTCGGGATGCGCTCGACGGTGGCTCGCCGACACCCGGGCTACGGGGGATGGCTCGGTGACCGGCACGTGTCGGCCCACCGCCCGGATCGTCGGACCGGCCCACCTGGCCGGCGCCGCGTTCGATCGCGTCGATGCCCCCCTGTTCGTCATCGCCACCGAGGATCACACGGTGGTCGAGGCGAACCGGGCCGCCCAGCAACAGCTGGGCCTCGGCGGCGACGCCGGCACCAGCCTGCGCGCCCGCGTCGCCAGCCACCAGCAAACGATCCTGGCCGAGCGCGTCGCCGCGTGCCTGGAGACGCGCCAAGCCACGCACGTGGCGGTGGACCTATTGCTCGCCGACGGCGCGCGCGCGGCCATCGAGCTCAGCCTGAGCCCGATCGAGCGCCCCGACGGCGATCGCGTGGTCGCGCTCGCACGGGCACCGACTGCGGGCGCTCGGTCGGAGCCACTGGCGGGCCAGCGCCACCAAATCCTCGAGATGATCGCGCGTCATCGGCCGTTGGAGCAGGTGCTCGCGGCGATCGACACCCTGGTGGCGCGCCGCTTCCCCCACGCCCTGACCGCGACCGTCGTGCACACCGACGACGAGGTGCGGGTCGTGGGCGGTAACCAGTTGCCGGCGGCCTACCGCGGCGGTCTACGGGCCGCCGCTACCGGCGGGGATAACCCCCTAGGCGATGCCCTGACCTGCAACCAGCCCGTGATCATCACCGATGTCTCGACGGAGCGTCGCTGGGGCGAGGTCGCCGAGTCGCTGGGCGCCAACGACATGCACAGCCTGTGGATCGTGCCGTTCGCCGAGGCACCCTGCGGCACACGCGCGGCGTTGATGTTGCATTTCGCGCAGCCGGCGACACCCGATGAGGCGGATCTCGACGGCCTCCACGACATCATGCAACTGGGTAAGCTGGCCCTCGCCGAGCACAGCACCTCGCGCCAGCTCTTCGAGCGCGCCTATCTCGATCCCGTCACCCGGTTGCCCAATCGGCGCCTGCTAGAGGACCGCCTCGGCCAAGCCATCGAGTATGCGCGGCGCCATGATGAGCTCGTCGCGGTGCTCCTGCTCGACCTGGACGAGTTCAAGATCGTCAACGACAGCCTGGGCCACACGACCGGTGATGAGCTGCTCAACACCGCTGCGTCGCGGTTGGCCGCCGCCGTGCGCAGCGCGGACACGGTCGCGCACCTGGGCGGCGACGAGTTCGCCGTGGTGTTGCCCGTCGACGACACCGAGGCCGCCGCGGTAGCGGCGGATCAGCTCCAGCACACCCTGGATGAGCCGATCCAGCTCCGCGGCCACCGGCTGTGCGCCCGGGCCAGCGTGGGCATCGCCCTATACCCGCGCGACGGCGAGTGCCCCGACGCCCTGCTGCAAGCCGCGGACACCGCGATGTACGCCGCCAAACATGCGGGGCGCAATCGCCATCGATTCCACTCGGCGCAACTCAATGCCCGGGTACACAAGCGCCTCGGGATCGAGTCGGGGCTACGCCGGGCACTGGAAGAGGGCGAGCTACGGGTGCTGTACCAGCCCATCGTCGCCAGCGCCGATCAGCGCGTGGTGGCGCTCGAGGCCCTATTGCGTTGGCAACACCCCGACGAGGGCCTGCTGGCACCGGGCCACTTCCTGGCCCAGGCGGAGGCATCCGATCTGGTATGCGAGCTCGACCGGTGGCTGTGGGCGCGGGCCGCGGCGGATCTGGAATGGCTGGCGGGCCACGATTTGTGGCCCCAGCTGTCACTCAACATATCCCCGCGCGACCTGCAGCACGCCGACTTCGCTACCCGCCTGCTCGATACGCTGGCCGCGCGGGGCTTGCCGCCGCGGCGCTGCGAGCTCGAGATCACCGAGAACGTCCTGGTGCCCGATGTCGCCCACGCGCGCGACCAGATCCATGCCCTCAAGCGCCACGCGCCCGAGCTGACGATCGTGGTCGACGACTTCGGCACCGGCTACGCCTCGCTCAACTATCTCCGCGAGCTCCCCATCGACGGGCTCAAGATCGACCGATCGTTCATGAATACACCCGCCGGTCAGGATGGCTCGGCGTCGCAGGCGATCGCACGTACGGTCGCCGAGCTGGGGCGACACTTGGGGCTGCGCGTAACCGCGGAGGGTGTCGAGCACGCCGAGCAGCGGGCGCTGGCGTGCCGCATCGGCTGCGACCGCCTGCAGGGGTTCCTGTTCGCGCGCCCCATGGAACGCGCCGCGCTACGGGACTACCTCCAGCGCCCCACCACCCAGGCCGCTTCCGGGCAGCCGTAAGGGGCCCGGTCAGGCGCGCTCGCGCTGCCCCGCCTCGGCCTCGCGCGCGAGCACGTAATCGAGCCAGAGCGAGCTCAGGCGGTCGGGCAAGCGGTTCTGCTGCTGGCGCGCTGCCAGGTTCTCCAGATCGATCCAGGCCAGCGGCTGATCCTGCTCGGCGCAGGAGAACACCGCGCGCGTACGCTGGCCCGTCTCCGGGTCCTTTTGCCACTGCAGGCACTGCGCACATACGCCCTTGAGCATGCACTGCATCGGGCTACCCACGGTGCCCAACGCCCGCACCTCGCTGTGGAAGTACGGGCTCAAGCGGCCCCCGGCCAAGCCCTCCTGGAAACCGCGCAGCAGCCCCGTACCGCCCATCACGAGCACGCGGTCGACGTCGCCCAGGCGCAAGCCGTCGCTCGGCCCCACATCGCCGTCGCCGTAGCGGCGCACCAGATCGACCATGTCGGTGTCGACCACGCTGGTGTCGTGCGGCCGGCGGGCCTGGATGGTCGGCTCGCGGGCGGTGGCCCAGATGATCTGGTCGGCCGCCGCCTCGAGCTCGGTCTGCTTGTCGACCTCCCCCGGTCGGCCGAACGCGGCGACGTACAACACCCGGTTGCCGGCGGCGCGCAGCGCCGCGCCGATGTCGAGCATCACGGCCGCGCCCCAGCGCCCGGCGACCACCATCACGGTCTCGCCCTCGGGGATCTCGGTGGGCTTGCCGGTCGGGCCCATCAACACCACGGGATCGCCCGCCTGGAGGCGCCCCACCAGGCGCGGGCCGGCACCCCACTGCAGCACCATCAGGCGGATCATGTCGCCGTGCACGCCGGTGCCCGAGACCGTGAGCTGCGGCACTTGCAGGCGCGTGCCCTCGACCACGGGCGACAGCGACTCGTAGGTCTGCAGGCGATAGAACTGCCCCGCGCGGAAATTGCGCGCGGCCATGGGCGCGCGCACCCCGACCTCGGCGATCGCGGGGTTGCTGGCGTCGACCGAGACCACGG
>CAYTWS010000107.1:0-6044 GCA_964442145.1 uncultured Ectothiorhodospiraceae bacterium
ACCTCGCTCGCCGGTTGTTGCCCGTGCGCGTCGATGCGCCGTGCGCACCGCCGGTGTGTGGGGTTCTCGAAGCCGATCGGGTCCCCATCCGGCAAAAACCGGCCCACCGCCGCCGGGTTCGGCCGTGCGTGGGCCGGATTGCGTCCGGTCCACCGTCGCCGCGGGCGCTCGCCTCCCCGCTCGAGCGTTTTCCTTGTCATCTTTCCAAGCTCACGAATACGAATGCGTCGCATTTGCATACTGGTCCGGACATCGCTATGATCTCGTCTCACTTGGGAGGGGGTTCGTCATGTACCGGGCGCAGCGCGGTGACAAGCAGGGACCGACGGGGTCTGCAACGGCCACGATCCAGGTCGGCGCCGATGGCCAACGGCGCATCGACGCCGCCGAGCTACTCGGCGCCGACCGCGAGGTGGTCATCCTCTACGCGGACCGAGCCTACCGGCTGCAGGAGACCGCGACCGGCAAGCTGATCCTCACCAAGTGACCGCACCCGGGTCACTCCGCCCGGGACAAAACCAACGAGCCTACGGTTCGAGCCAGCCCGCCGACGTCCGCGACCGGCTGCCAGCCAGAACCGCCGATCCTGAGGAGGGCGGAGTATGCTGGACTGGCGCACGATTGCATTGGCCACCGCGGCCGCAGGCCTGGCCTCGCCGGGCAACACACTCGCGGCCGATGGCGCGAGCGACGGCGAGGACGGCACGGCTAAGGCGATCGACCTCGATCCGATCGCGGTGACCGCCACACGCAACCCCATCGCCCCGTTCGACTACCCGGGCATGGTCTCGGTCGCCGGCAGCGAGGGCCTGCGCGAGCGCCAACCCTCGTCGCTGGACGACGCGTTCGGCGATATCCCCAATGTCGAATTCACCGGCGGGCCCCGACGCACGGGCGAGGCCCCGAGCATCCGCGGCTTCGACGGCTCCGATCTGGTGGTCACCCTGGACGGCGCGCGCCAGAACTTTCTATCGGGCCACGACGGCCGCGTGTTCGTCGATCCCTCGCTTTTGCGGGAGGTCGAGGTCGTGCGTGGCCCGGCCTCGGCGCTGTACGGCAGCGGCGGTACCGGGGGCGTGATCGCCCTGCGCACGATCCGCGCCCGCGATCTGCTCGCGCCGGGCGATTCCGCGGGTGTGCGGGTCGATGGCGGTTATCAAGGTGTCAACGACGAGCGCAGCGCGGGGGTCACCGCATTCGGTCAGCCCACCGATGATCTGGGCCTCGTGGCCAGCGTGAGCACGCGCGACTCGGGCGACATCGAGCTCGCCGACGGCAACGAGCTCGCCAGCGATGACGACATCGTCTCCGGTCTGTTCAAGGGCAACTGGCGCACGGGCGAGCACAGCGAGCTCGAGGTCTCGCATCAGGCGTTCGACAACGACGCACGCGAGCCCAACAACAGCCAGGGCACGGGCGGCGACAATACCGTCGACAAGGCCGTCGAGTCTGAGACCACCCGGGCCCGCTACAGCCACAACGATCCGTCCAATCCCTGGCTCGATCTCGAGGCCCTGGCCTACCGCAGCGCGCACAGCGTCGACGAGCGCCGCCTCGACAACAACGGCAACGGCCCCCGCGGTGAGCTGCTCACGCGCGAAGTCGACACCACCGGTTTCCGGCTAGACAACCGGTCCCGCCTCAACGGGGGCGGTGATCGCGCCACGACCCTGACCTACGGCTTCGAGACCTACACCGACGAGCAGTCGGCAAGCGCCAGCGGCGGCCCCCGCGGTAGCGTGCCCGACGGCGAGTTCGACTTCCACGCGGCCTTCGTCCAGGCCCGATTGGCATGGCACTCGCCGCTGGGACTGCCGGGCGAGCTCACCGCCCTGCCCGGCCTGCGCTTCGACTCGTTCGAGGCCTCCAGTGACGGTCAGTCCGACCTCGAGGACGAGGCCACCTCCCCCCGCCTCGGCCTCACCTGGAAGCCCACGTCGGCGACGCTGTTGTTCGCCAAGTACGCCGAGGCATTCCGCGCGCCGTCGATCAACGAGATCTATCCCACCGGGGTGCATTTCACGATCCCGGGGATCGGCGTCAACAACTTCGTGCCCAACACCGATCTCGAGCCGCAACGCACCCGGACCGTCGAGATCGGCGGCGGCTTCCGCCTCGACGACCTCTTCGCCGACGGCGACGCGCTCAAGCTCAAGCTGACGCACTTCGAGACCGACGGCGAGGACTTCATCGACACCCAGGTGAATCAGCCCACGCCACCCGCCTGCAGCCCGCCGAACTGCAACGGCACCACCCAATCGGTGAACGTCGGCGAGGCCGCGCTCTGGGGCCAGGAGCTCGAGGGCGATTACCGAGCCGGTGCCCTCAGCGTCGGTATCGGCTTCTCGCGTGTCGACGGCGAGGACGAATCGACCGGCGACAAGCTGGGCGTGCTCACACCGCCCCAGGCCACGCTGGATGTGGGCTACGCCCTACCGGCGCTCGACTCGAAGGTGGGCGCGCGTGTCCTAGCCGCCGACGACTTCGACAACGTCGACGATCCGGCCAACGAGCGCGATGCCTACGAGGTCGTCGATGTGTTCTACGGTTGGCAGCCCAGCGGGGGCGACCTCGACGGGCTCGAGGTGCGCGTCGGCGTCGACAATGCCTTCAACGAGACCTACTCGCGCGTATTCACCGGCGCCACCGAGGCCGGCCGCAACGCCAAGCTCAACATTGCGTATACCGCATCATGGTGACTGCAACGCGCACGATCCGACACGGTGCGGCGGCGCTGGCGCTCGCGCTCATCGGCGCGGGCCCGGCGGCCGCCGCCGACGAGCGGGTGATCAGCATCGGCGGTGCCGTCACGGAGATCGTCTACCGGCTCGAGCAAGCGAGCGCGCTGGTCGGCGTCGATAGCACGAGCACACATCCGCCCGAGGCGGCGCAATTGCCCGATGTCGGTTACATGCGCCAACTCGCCGCCGAGCCCATCCTGTCGCTCGATCCGGACCACGTGATCGCCGTCGCTGACGCGGGCCCGCCCGTGACGTTCGACAAGCTGCGCCAAGCGGGCGTGCAGGTCACGCGCGTGCCGGACGAGCCCAGCCCGACCGGTGTCATCGACAAGGTCCACCGCGTCGCGGCGGCGCTCGGGGTGGGCGCTCGGGGCGAGCGCTTGGCGCGCGCGCTGGAGCGCCGCTTCGAGCAGCTACGCGCCCGCGTCGCCGGCATCGACGAGCGCCCGAGCGCGTTGGTCGTCATCGCCGCCGGCGCCGGCAATCTCATGGCCGCGGGCCGCGATACGGCGGCGACGGGAATGCTGGCGCTCGCGGGCGCACGCAACGCCGTCACGGCCTGGGCGGGCTATCGCCCCCTGTCGGCCGAGGCCGCGATCGAGGCCGCGCCCGACTGGATCGTGTTGACGCGCTCGGCGCTCGAGGCGCTGGGCGGGCGTTCGGGATTGCAGGGCCGGGCCGGGCTGGGCACGACACCGGCGGCCGACGCCGGGCGCATCATCGCCATGGACGGGCTGTTGCTGCTGGGCTTCGGGCCGCGTACCCCGGCAGCAGCGACGCGCTTGGCCGAGCGCATCCATCCCGCCCTCGGCGCGGGCGGCGACCGACGGTGACACGCGCGTTGGCTCGGCCCGCGACAGCCACGCTCGCCCGCCCCTCACGCTTGGGCGCCGTGCGAGCCGCCTTCGGTGCCCTCTGGGTCGCGGCCGTCATCGGCGCCCTCGCCGGCGGTGCGGTGGCGGTACCGCCGGGCGAGGTCGTCGCGATCGTCGCGCGGGCCCTCGGGCTGCCCCTGGCGCCCGCCGAACCGGTGCACGAGACGGTCGTGCTGTCGATCCGCTTGCCGCGCGCCGTGCTCGGCCTGGTCGTGGGTGCGGCCCTGGCGGTCGCAGGCGCGGCGCTTCAAGGGTTGTTTCGCAACCCCCTCGCCGACCCGGGGCTGATCGGCGTGTCGACCGGAGCGGCGCTGGCCGCGGCCAGCACCATCGTGCTCGGCGGCGGTTTGGTGGCCGCCGTGCCGGGCCTGACCCGCGGCATGCTCATCCCGTTGGCGGCGTTCGCGGGTGGGCTCGCTGCGACCGCGGCGGTCTATCGCATCGCCAGCCGCGACGGTCGCACCGAGGTGGCGACGCTGTTGCTCGCGGGGGTCGCGATCAACGCGATTGCGGGCGCCGGCATCGGCCTGCTGATCTTCGTCAGCGACGACCAGGCCCTGCGCGACCTCAATTTCTGGATGCTCGGCAGCCTGGGCGGGGCCACCTGGCAACGCCTGCTGCCGGCGCTGCCGCTGATCGTAGGGCCGGCGCTCGCGCTGCCGCTGTTCGCGCGCCGCCTCGATGCGCTGCTGCTGGGCGAGACCGAGGCGTTGCATCTGGGCTTTGCGGTCGAGCGCTGCAAGCGCGCCATCGTCGCCCTGGCCGCGCTCGCGGTCGGCGGTGCGGTGGCCCTGACGGGCGTGATCGGCTTCGTCGGCCTGGTCGTGCCGCACCTGGTCCGGTTGCTCGTGGGCGCGGGCCATCGGCGAGTGCTGCCGCTGTCGCTGGTGCTGGGCTCGGCGCTGCTGCTGATCGCCGATCTGGCCGCGCGCACACTCGCGTTGCCGGCGGAGCTGCCCATCGGCATCGTCACCAGCTGTATCGGCGGCCCGTTCTTCCTGTGGCTGCTCCTGCGCCGCCGCGGCCTGGGGCTGGCGTGATGCTCGCGGCCCGCGACGTCGAGGTCGCCCGCGGCGGTGCGACTCTGCTCCAAGGGGTCACGGCGTCGGTCGGCGCGGGTGAGGCCGTGGCCCTGATCGGGCCCAATGGCGCCGGCAAGTCCACCTTGCTGCATGCGCTATCGGGAGCGATCGCGATCGACGCCGGCACGGTCTGCCTCGACGCCACGCCCGTCGGACGCTGGCCACCGGCGGCGCTGGCCCGGCGCCGCGCCGTCTTGCCGCAGGCGCCCGCGCTCGATTTCCCGCTCACCGTGGGCGAGGTCGTGCGTCTGGGCCGTAGCCCGCACGCGGGCACCGTGGAGGCCGCCCGCGATAGCGAGGTCGTCGCCGCGGCCATGGCCGAATGCGAGGTCGAGCACCTGGCTGAGCGCCCCTACCCGCGCCTCTCCGGGGGCGAGCGCCAACGTGTGCAGCTCGCGCGCGTGTTAGCCCAGGTCTGGACCGGGCCCCGCGACGGCCGGAGACAGGCGAATCATCTCCTGCTGGATGAGCCCACGAACAACCTCGACATCGCCCACCAACTACGGATCGCCGCGACCGCGAAACGCTTCGCCGATCAGGGCAACGGTGTCCTGGCCGTGCTGCACGACCCGAACCTGGCCGCGCAATACGCCGATCGCATCGTCGTGCTCGCGGCGGGGCGCGTGCTCGCCGAGGGCCCGCCCGAGACCATCGTCACCGCCGCAACGATGGAGGCCGCCTTCGGGGTGGCGGTGATCTGCCGTACGCATCCGGTCACCGGCCGGCCATACATGCTGCCCGCCCAATCGGGTGGGGGCGCCATGGCAGCACATGCACGTGTGGCCAGTTGAGGTGGCCACCCCCTATCCATCGACCGCGGGGCCGCCCGCGAAAGGAGCCGACGCCATGTTCATCGCGATGAACCGCTTCAAGGTCCGCCACGGTTACGAAGAGGAATTCGAGCGCATCTGGCGCGAGCGCGACTCGCATCTGCAAGCGGTCGAGGGCTTCATCGAGTTCCACCTCTTGCGCGGGCCGCAGGCGCACGATCACACGCTCTACTCGTCGCACGCGCTATGGACCTCGCGCGCGGCCTTCGAGGCCTGGACCCGATCCGAGGCGTTCCGCGCGGCGCATCGCAACGCCGGCGAGCATCGCCACATCTACCTCGAGGGCCCTCGCTTCGAGGGCTTCGACGTGGTGCAGCGCATGGGGCCGGAGTCGAGTGGCCCGGAGCCCGCCTGACCGGGCCGTCCCCACGTCGGATCAACCGGCCGCAGCGGTCAAGTCGATGACATAGTCTGCGATCGCCGCCGGGCGGTCCTCCATGGCGAAGTGGCCGCAGCGCTCGAGGACGTGGAGCTCAGCCCCTGGGATGGCGGCGTGCAGGCGGTGGGCCCAGTCGA
>CAYTWS010000108.1:0-4363 GCA_964442145.1 uncultured Ectothiorhodospiraceae bacterium
GAGCGCTTCGCGCTCGCGCACAGCGCGTGGCGCCAGTTCTATGGGCTGTACTTGGACCCCCGGCCACCGACGCAGCCCGAGGTGGACGCCCTCCTGCTGCGCTATCAGCGCGTCCACGAGACGGGCGCGTTGCGCGATTTCGCCGCCGCCGCGCTGCTGATCGCGGTCATCTCGAAGGTGCTGGCGGGCGGCATGAGTGTTTTCCTCAGCGCCCGGGGCACCGAAGAGCTATTGATCTTCCTCGCCACTTGCGCGTTGATCGCGATCGCCGCCAGCCAGTGCCTGATCCGGCTGCGCAGCGCGCTCGAGCACCGCAGCCTGGCCCAACGGATCGGCACGGAGACGGTGGACTGGACCAAGGTCGACGGGCTCTTCGCCGACACACGCGAGCTCGCCGTGCGCCAGTACATCGACGGCGTCCGCCGCCAAGCACGGCCCTTGCGGCGTACCGAGACCGCTGTGTTGCTCGAGCGCAGTCGCGGCAACCCGCCCTACGACGACACCAGCGAAACGGCATTCTGCGAGGCCGTGCGCGGGCGCTCGGGGCCCACCGCCGCCGAGCTCGTCACGGTCTCGGCGTGCTTGCTAGCGGGCCTGGCGACCCACTTGCCCGAGCTCAACACGGCCACGTTGCTGCCCGGCCTGTGGCTGCTCGGCGGCATCGCCTTGGCCCGCTCGCTGCACACCGCGGCGCAGCTCACGCTCGACCCGTGGGGTCTGCGCGGCGACGCCGGCAAGGCCCGGCAACTGCGTTGGGCGCTCGCCGGCGATCTGGTCTCGCAGGTGGCGGTGCTGCTCGTGGTCATCGCCACGGCGGGCGCGATCGCGGGGATGGGGGCCTAACCGGCGTTGCGCCGCCACCACATCGTCGCGGTCATCGCCATCATGGCGTTGTTCGGCAGCGCCTACCCGGTAGGTAAGCTGGGTATGGGGCAATTCCCGCCATTCGCCTTCGCGGCGTTGCGCAGTGCCATCCTCACCCTGGCACTACTGCCGCTGTGGCGGCTACAGCGGCCGCCGAGCGGCCAGTGGGCCCCCTTGCTCGGCTTCGCCGTCTCCATGGGTGTGGCCGTCTACGGCGCCATGTACAACGCCCTCGCCCTCGCCGAGGCCGTCTCGCCCATCGTCATCGGCATGCAGCTCTCGGCCCCCTTTGCCGTGGTGTTGGGCGCGCTCATCTTGCGCGAACCCGTGCGCCCGCTGGCATGGGCCGCGATCGCGGCCGCGTTCGCCGGGGTCGTGCTGATCGCATTCGAGCCCGCGCTGCTCGGCGATCTCGCCGCGCTGGGCCTGGCGCTAGTGAGCGCGCTGGCCTATGCCGTCGCCACGTTGTGCGCTCGGGCATTGCGCGATCTATCGCCGTTTGCCCTGAATGGCTGGATGGCGCTGCTCGCGCTCGGCCCGCTGATCGCCTTGTCGGCGCTCCTCGAGAGCGGCCAATGGGCCGCCATCGCCTCGGCGGCCCCGGGCGACTGGGCGGTGCTGTTGCACGCCGCGCTGCTGGTCTCACTAGTCGGCCACGTAGCGATGTTCTCGCTCTATCGCCACTATCCGGTCGCCGCCGTGATCCCGTACTACGCGCTCATGCCCGTCTTCGGCGTGGCGCTGACGCTGGCCGTCTTCGCCGAGGTCCCCCCGCTCCAGACCCTCGTCGGCGCGGCCGTCGTGATCACCGCGACCAGCCTGATCCACCGCACGACCGTGCCCTCGCCGAGCGCACACGCCGCCGCCGATCCCGAGCCGGTCGAGCTGGGCCCACCGGCCGACGGCGCGCTAGCCCCCGAGGACGCCGACGCGCTCCCCCGGTGAGCGCGTCGGCGCGCCCTCCTCGGAGGGTGCGCCGGTGGGATGCTACACTCGCCCGCTTCATTCGAATGCGGGGCAAGGGCATGAGCGAGGAACAGGAACAGGAACAGGAACAGGAGCTACAGCTCTCGGTCGACATGGTCCGGGACATCCAGGAGCGCCTGAAGCAGGACGACGAGCGCGCCGCCGACTCGGGCGTGGCCGCTCAGTATCTGGCCGCCGTCATGGGCTTCATGCTGGGCCAGATCAACGCCGAGACCGACAAGAAAAAGGAATTCCTGCGTCAGCTACAGGAGTTCGCCGCGGGTGTGGTCGACGACGTCGAGGCCCAGCAGCAGATGCAGTCGGCTCAACCGGGCGGCGGCGGTGGTGGTGCGGCCGCCGGCGGCCAGGAAACCTCCGGCATCTGGCAGCCGGGCGACAACTAGCGCACCGCGCACCGGGGTCACCCCTCTTCCACGGGAGGGGTGACCCGCATCACTTCCTCGATCGTGGTCTCGCCGTTGGCGATCTTGCGCGCGGCGGCCAGCCGCATCGGCTGCATGTTGTCGCGGAACGCTTGGCGGCGGATGTCGCCCGTATCCGTGCTCGGCCCCACCAGGCGCCGTAGCTCCGGCGTCATGCGCACCAGCTCATAGACTCCGGTGCGTCCCAAATACCCCGTATTGCGGCATTCGAGGCATCCGACCGGCGAATAGATCCGGTTGGGCACACGCGAGGAAAACGGCCGCACCAACTCCTTCCAGCGCTGCTGATCCGGGGCATCCGGCTCCTTGCAGTGCGGACACAGGGTGCGCACCAAGCGCTGCGCCATGACCCCCAGCAGGGTCGCGCTGATGAGGTAGGGCGGTGTGCCGAGCTCAACGAGCCGGGTGATCGCCGACGGGGCGTCGTTGGTGTGCAGCGTCGACAGCACCAGATGGCCGGTCAGAGCCGCTTGCGCCGCCATCTCCGCGGTTTCCTGGTCGCGGATCTCACCGACCATGGCGATGTCGGGATCCTGGCGCAGCATCGTTCGCAGACCGCTGGCGAAATCGAGCCCGATGGCGTGGTGAACCTGCATTTGATTGAACTCGGGCACGACCAGCTCGATCGGGTCCTCGATCGTGCAGACATTGACCTCGGCCGTGGCGAGCTGCTTCATGCTCGAGTACAGCGTGGTCGTCTTGCCCGAGCCCGTTGGCCCGGTTACCAGGACGATGCCGTAGCTATGCTGGATCAATCCCTGCCACTGCTTGCCTTCCTCGCGGCCCAGCCCCAGCCCGGCGAGATCGCGTACCAGCACATCGGGATTGAAGATACGCAGGACCAGTTTCTCGCCGAAGGCCGTGGGCATACTCGACAAGCGCAGCTCGATCTCGCGTCCGTCGGGCGTGCGTGTCTTGATGCGCCCGTCCTGGGGCCGGCGCTTCTCTGCGACGTCCATGCGCCCCAGGATCTTGATGCGGCTGGACACGGCCGACATGATCGGCCCCGGGACCTCGTAGACTTGATGGAGCACGCCGTCGATGCGGAAACGCACCGTGCCGTGATCGCGCCGCGGCTCCATATGGATATCGCTGGCGCGCTGCTCGAACGCGTATTGCAGTAGCCAATCGACGATACTGACGACGTGCTGATCGTCGGCGTCGAGCTCACCCTTGCGTCCGAGCTCGGTGAGCTGTTCCAGATTCTGCACCCCGGGGGCCAGCTCCTGGCCCTGATCGCGATGCGCACCCTGCACCGAGCGCGCCAGGGTGTAGAACTCCAGCAAGTAGCGCTCGATATCGCGCGGATTGGCGATGACCCGGTGGATCCTGCGCCGGAGGATGCCCTCGAGCTCGTGCTCCCACTCGCGCACGTAGGGCTCGGCCGTCGCGATCGTCACCGAGTCATCGTTGACCTGGAGTGCGAGGATGTTGAAACGCTTGGCATAGGCGTACGACATCACGCTGGTGATGCTCGCGACGTCGATCTTGAGTGGATCGATGCGCACGTGCTCCAGACCGACCCGCTGCGCCAGCCATTCCGTCAGCCGCTCGAGCGTGAGCTTGCGATCGGGATTGGAGGCGTCGGCCCAGTCACGCTCGGCGACGATCTCGAGCGCGTGCTTGTCACTACTGTCCTGGCCGGCGTAGATACCCGACAACAGCCGCTTGTTGTCCTCGGCCAACAGCCCATCGGCGACCAGGTCCTCCATGACCTGCTGCAAAGTCAGCGTACCCTTCGGGCGTGACCGTGTCCGCGCCCTTGCCATAGAACCGCTCCCCCGTTACCGGTCAGCGCCGCGCGAGCGCCCCAGCGCTCACTCGTTACGCGATCTCGAATCGCTCCAGCGACGGGTCGAACTCGCGCTCCTCCGTGTAGACATCCGTGACCTCGGCCTGCGGCGGACCGTCGCCGAGCCACTCGTAAAAGCGCTCGAGGGCATCGGCATCGCCGCAGGCCATGATCTCGACGCGCCCGTCGGAGCGGTTGCGCGCCCAACCGGTCACACCCAGACGCTGCGCCTGCGCTTGCGCCGACGCGCGGAAGAACACCCCCTGGACCCGTCCACTGATGAGGCAGTACATGCCTT
>CAYTWS010000108.1:4463-6027 GCA_964442145.1 uncultured Ectothiorhodospiraceae bacterium
GGCGCTTACATGCCGCCGGCCTTACCCAGGTACTTGCGATCGGCCGACTCGACCTTGCCGAGCTCCCACTCGCCACGGTTCTTGGCGTGCTCGACCGCCAGGTCGACCTGGTCGGCGCTCGGGTTGGTGCGAATACGCAGCTTCTGCTCCGGATAGATCAGGTCTGCGTCTTGGATCTTGTCCGTATTCGCCCGATAGATGAGCGGCCACTTGTACGGATCGTTGTAGCCGCGCGAGCTCGCCGAGATGCCCCACAGCGTATCGCCACGCTCGACGGTGTAGGTACGCATCTTGGGCTCGCTCTCCATCTCCTCCTGCTCTGCCTGCTGTTGCTCCTTGTTGCGCTGCGCTTCCTTGTAGTCCTCGATGTTTTGCTCGGCGGTCAGCCGTGCTTCGCGCGCGAGATTGAGCGCTTGCTCGTTGTTGTCGTTCTCGAACGCGGTTTCGGCTTCGTTGATCAGCTTGCGCGCATCGCGCCAATCCGCACCCATCGAGCGCGCTTCCTGATTGGTGTCGCGCGCATCCTGGATCGCCGCTTCGACCTTCGAGTCGCTCGGGCCTTCGGTCTGCTCGGTCTGTTGCTGCTCTTGCGTGCTCGCGCAACCGGCAGCTAGCCCAAGCACCAGAATGGCCATGCCGAGATGCTTAGTGAGGGAAGAAATCTTCATGATCCGTTTGCCTCCAGGCACAGATTAAGACGGTTCGTCGTTAGCTCTTTTTACAAGGCGTCAACGCCCTGCTGCACAAGCCTGATGGCAAACTATCACCAGCCGTATGACCGGTCAACCGAAGCCCCGGCCGCCTTCAACGGCCGGGTTGCATCAGGCGCGGACGGCTATAGTCGCTCTCGGCGGCCGCCTCACGCGCCTCGATGGCCAAGCGTTTCGCTTGCTCGGCGGTCTCGCGTGCCCGGTCGTACTCGGCCGCGCGTAGATGGGCCTCCGCCTGATCGAGCAAGCTTTGGGCCTTGTCCACTTGGCTCGCCGGACCGGGATGATCCATCACGACCGGCCGGGCGGACTCGATTGCTTGGCGGGCGTCGCTCATCTGCTGGTAGGGCACGGCCGCGCATGCCGTCACGAGCAAGCTCAGGGTCACCAGCGCACGGGCGAGCGCTTGGGCCCCGCGTAGACGATGGCGTATCCTCATAAAACCGTTACGGGCGGGCAATTGGCTGAAGCTAGCAGCCCCCCTCGAGACCGTCAACGCGCACCGCCTCGGCCCGGTCCGCGCACGAACCCGGCCACGAAGCCAACGGACCGCGTCGAAGCGCCTGCCCCAAGGAGCCGCCATGAGCGAAATCCTCGTGCTCTACTATAGCCAAGCCGGCAGCGTAGCCCAGATGGCCGACCACGTGGCACGAGGTGTCGAGGCAGTCGCCGAGGTGAGCGCACGCGTGCGCACCGTCCCCGCGGTATCGGCGGAGACCGAGGCCGTCGCCGATGCCGTCCCGGCCGAGGGACCCCCCTATGCGGCCGAGCAGGATCTCTACGAGTGCGACGGCCTCGTGCTCGGCTCGCCCACGCATTTCGGCAACATGGCCGCGCCCCTCAAGTACTTCTGG
>CAYTWS010000109.1:0-816 GCA_964442145.1 uncultured Ectothiorhodospiraceae bacterium
AATCGTTGCGGATGGGATCGGCGGGCGTGACGCTCATGGCGCGCACCCTCGGTCCAGCTGTGTCGATGTGGACGCTCTCACCCTCATCGATCACGGTACCGCGGTTACCGGCCTCGTCCCGGGCGGAGAAAGCCGCGTAGGCGATGCCGCTATCGGTGGTCGACTCGATCTCGAACTCGCCCTCGTAGACCATCTCATCGGTCTTCGTGAGATCGATCGTTAGCGGCGTACCGCCTTCCGGCGTGAGACTCAGGAACGGCTCCGTCACCAGCGGCTCACTGACCTCGACGCGCACATCCACCCAACCGGGTCCGTAACGCCCCGTCGCCGCGTCGTACACGCCGCTGGCGTTGTACTCGATGATCTGCGCTCGTGGCGCCGTGGTGTCCACGGATACGGTCGCCGGGTCAGATGGCTGGCCCGCCGTCCCGAGCTCGTTGACCGCGACGACCCGATAGTAGTACTCGCCTTCTCCCGACGGCAGATCACGCTCTTGCGTGCCCGCGACGTCCGCGGCGACCTTCGTGGCGTTCGCCGGATCGGTGAACGCGGCGGTGGCCCGGTACACGTCGAAGGTTACGTCCAGATCGCCGGCGCTATTGTGGCTCCACGACAGTTCCACCTCACCGGCGTTGACCTGGTCGGCACTCAGGTTCTGGGGTGCGTTCGGCAGCGCGGTGTTGCGCTCCACTGCAACCGGGGCGCTCGCCTCGCCCTCGCCCGCACGGTTGCTCGCCGTCGCCGTAAGACTGTTGCTGCCCTCGGCCAGCTCAACCTCGGCGTTCCTCTGGGCCGCAGCGAGTCCGAGACCAGCGT
>CAYTWS010000109.1:826-2496 GCA_964442145.1 uncultured Ectothiorhodospiraceae bacterium
GCTCAACCTCGGCGTCGAACGCACCGTCGGTGCCGACCGGGACAGTCGGGCCCGCCTCGCCATTGATCCGTAGGGTCACCTGGTCGCCCTCAGTGGCCGTGCCCTCGACCGCTACGACGGACTCATTCGTGGTGAGCCCATCCGACGGGCTCGCGATAGTCGGCACCGCCGGCGTCGCCAGATCGACGTTCAGCGAGATCGTCTCACTCGCCTCGTTGCCGAGCGTATCGCGCGTCGTGATGACCAGATCGTGGGTGCCATCGCTGACGGCCGGCAAATCCACTTGCGCGCGGTAGGGATCAACGCCGTCCACCGCCAGCGCCTGGCCACCGAGGCTGAGCTCGACCGCAGCCACGCCTTGGCGATCTTCTGCCTGCAGGGACAGCGCCCCTGCCCGCGTGAGTGTGGCGCCGTCGGCGATTGCGCTCCCGCGATAGCGCAGCTCGCTGATCGCCGGCCCCTCGGTGTCCTCCTGTGGGGTGGCCGTCACCGAGCTCACGCCGGTGCGTTCGCCGCCCGAGACGTTCACCGCCGTGACGGCGAAGTGGTACTCGGTATTGTTATCCAGACCCGCGACACCGCCTTCGGTACCGTTGCCGTCGGTGGTAGCCGCCGGCTCCCGGGCGCTCACATCGTTGATCGCGCTGGTGTCGACGTAGATGGCGTAGTGCGCCACCCGATCGTTGTTGGCCACCGCATCCCAGCTCAGCTCCGCCATCCCGTCGTAGCCCTCGGCCACGACACCAGTCGGGTTGTCCAGCCACGTCACGCCCGTGATGGCGACACCGCCACTTTCGTTGCCGCTGGCGTCGTAGGCCTCGACCGTGATCGTCGCCTCGCTCGCCGCCGACAAACCATTGACGGTGTAGCTCGACGCCGCGGGCCCGAGGTCGGCGACCTCGCTGCCACTGCGATAGACGCGGTGGCCCGCGAGATCGCTCGCACTCGCCGGCGTCCACGTGAACGTCAGCTCGGTCTCACCGGCGGAGACACCGGTGTCCGTGACATCGCCCGGCGCTTGCTCATCCGAGGTCAACACCGACACTGCCGTAACCTGATCGTCGCGGTTGCCGAACGGATCCTCGGCGACAACGGCGAAGTAGTACTGCGTATCGCGTGTCAGCCCCTCCACCGTGTAGCCGTACTGCCCGCCGGCGATCGAGGCGATCCGGGTGGCATTGGTCGCGTCGCTGAACGAGCTCGACGACCGGTAGATGTGGTAGGTTGAGACCGAGCCGCCGTCGGCGCTCTCGTCGTAGCCGCTCCAGTCGAGCTCGACGCTCTGGCCGTCGGCCAGGGCCGCCGCGTCCACGGGCACCGGATTGGGCGCCTTCGTGCGCAAACGCACCTCTCGCGTGGTCGCCACGCTCGTATTACCCGCGGCATCGACGGCGCGGAAGCGCAGGGTGTTGTCGCCCTGCTGCAGCGATAGCGCCGTCTGCCAGGTGGTGTCGCCGTCGAGGGCGACCTTCTCGACCCCGCCGACCGTGATCGCTGTGTTGGCGTCCTTGGCGCCCTCGACGCTCAGGGTGCTGTCGCTGACCGTCTCCGGCAGATCCTGCACCTCGGGCGCGGCCGGGGGCGTGGTGTCGATGCCGAACGCCGTGCTCACCGACACCGGGCCGTTGCCGGCCCGGTCGTGCACCGACACGCTCACCTGGTAGTCGCCC
>CAYTWS010000109.1:2506-3469 GCA_964442145.1 uncultured Ectothiorhodospiraceae bacterium
ACGCCTGATCCGGAACGAAGCGCAACGCCTCGCCCGTGTCGGCCCACGCGCCCGCCACGGGGGTGCCGTTGCGCTCGACGGACAGATCGGAGGCGGCGATGTCGATGCCGGAGCCCGTCTCATCGTGCGCTATGACGATGGCGTCGGGGCGCTCGGCCAGCTTGCCGCCATCGGTGGGTGTGATGTTGCCGAGACTCGGCGCCGCCGTATCCACCTCCAGCATCACCTGCGCGTGGGCCGACTCGACTGCGTTGTCGTCGCGCGTGTAAACGGATAGCTCGCTCGTGCCTTCGGGGAGATCGACGTCGGTGGACCAATCGCCGCTGCCCTGCGCGACCACCTCGTTGCCGTCGATCCAGACGCTGGTGTTGTCGGGCCGGCTGCCCGCCAGCGTCACCGTCGATGTCGCGACCAGGTTGGTCGCCGGCGCGACGGAATGGCTGGCGATCGAGGGCGCGGGATCCTGTACGGCGAACTTGTAGAGCGGATTGGCCACACCCACCGCTTGGCCGTGGGCATCCTCCACCTCGTTGAGCACCACCCGGTACGGGCCGCCGCTGCCCGCGCTCAGATCGACCACACCGCTGCTGTAGGTGTCGTCGGCCACCCGTTGGCTCGACCAGCTACCGCTGGTGTCGATGGGCAGGGGATTGTCAGCCTGATCCAGGACTTGCAGATCCAGCCCCGCCGCCGTGTCGATCGAGCCGTTGAAGCGCAGCACGACCCGGTAGTCCGCCGTGCGAACCACGGGCGATGTGCGCGTCCCGCGTGCCTCGACCAGCTCCGCAGTCACCGCATTGGTGGTGTTGAGCTGTGCGTCCCCCGCGATCTCGTTGCCGATGAGATCGGTGGGCTTGCTGCCGGGCGTGACCGTCTCGCTGCCGTCGATGGTGAAGTTGTCGGTCACGCGCACCCGCACGGAGCGGCCCTCATCGTCCCAGGTGATCGGGTTGGCGGTGCCGT
>CAYTWS010000109.1:3479-5983 GCA_964442145.1 uncultured Ectothiorhodospiraceae bacterium
GCTTTCCAGCCGGATCGAGGCGCAGGTTGGCCTCGCCCGTGCCGTCGGCGAGGCCGCCGGTCGCCATGCGCTTGGAGAACGCGAAGACGTAGGCATCGCCGACGCTCACACGCCCATCGGCATTGGCGTCGAAGAAGCGCACGTCGGTGATCGTCGGCGACTCGGTGTCCTTGCCCGCCAGCTCGACCGTCCCCGTGGCGACGTTGTCGGCCGTGTCGGTCACGAAGTCGCTGGGCTCGACCGTCTCCGAGCCGAGGATCGTATAACCCTCGGTCACGTCGACCGTCACACTGCGCCCGTCGTCGGCCCAGGCGATCGCGTTGAGGCTGCCGTAGGTGAGTCCACCAGCGGGGCGGAGGTGGGCATTGGCGTCAGTGGAGCCATCGGTCAATACGGACTGCTTCATGGCCTCGCTGAAGTGGAACCGATAGCCGTCACCCTCGCTCACGACACCGTTGCCGTCGCGGTCAAGCCAGTCGACACCCGTGAGCTCGGGCGCGACGCTATCCGCCGACGGCACCGTCGCGCTCCCCGCGACGCCCGTGCCGAACGTGTCGGTCAGCCCGCTGGGCTCGACCGTGTCGCCCACGCCCACGCCGAAGTTCGCGGTCAAGCGTACGATGATGGTGCGGTCGTCGGCGCTCCAGCGCAGATCGCGCGTGTCGCCGTAGCCGGCCCCGCCGTCGGTGCCCAATTGCTGGGTCAAGGCGTCGACGCCGCCGCCGAGCGAGCCCCGGTCGAGTGGCTCGGCGAAGGTGAAGCGCAGCTCGTCGCCCTGGCTCAGGCCGCCGCTACCATCCCGATCGTCGAGCGCAATCCCTTCGAAGCGCGGCGGATCGATGCTCTCCTGGGCCGCCACCAGCCAGACCTCGGCGACGCTCGCGCGCAGTGCCGACCCACTATTGGCGTTGACGAACTCCAGCTCGAGCTCGCCGTCGTCGTACTGCGACGGGCCCAGGGCATAGCCGTAGCGGCTCGCACTGGGACCCGGGATCCGTTGCTCGGCGTGGATCTCGGCGCCGCCGCCCGTCTCGAGCCGCTGCACGACGTCGCCGTCATCGTCGTTGTAGTACGTAACCCGCACACGATACTGCTTGTTCGGATCGAGCCCGGTGTACTGCAGACGCACGCGGTCCTCGGACCACGCCATCGTCTGCTCGGGACCGCTGCCCCACTGGTCGCCGAGCGTGCCGCCGCCGGACGGGATCTGCGGCAGGCCGAAGTCGCCGCCGCCGCTGGGCCCGCCCGGCTCGAGGTTGGTATAGACCACGCTCTCGGGGCCGGCGTCCGCGAAGGGCTCGACCGTCACGTTGCCCTCGACCGCACCGCCGCTGCCGCTATGCGACGGACCGCCCGGGCCCGTGCCATCGAAATCGCCCCACCAGGTGTTGGTCGCATCGACGGCCGTGCCCGTGTCGTTGCGAAGGGCCATCTGGCGGTTGGCGAAGATCCGGTTGCCATTGGCCTGCGCGGTGGCGCTATCAGTGACGTGGATGCCGTCGCCCGCGTTCGACGAGATCCGGTTGAACGTGACCTCGGCCTCGTTGGCGCCCTCGTCGACGTGGACACCGTCGCCGCTGTGGCCCCACAGCCGCGATCCGCTGACGCGCGCGCCACTCGACTCGAATCGCACCCCGTGACCATCGCCTTGCGCGACAATCGATTCGCTGAGCACCACCCGGCGCCGGTCGACGTGGACACTGGCATTGCCGCTGCCCGCGTATCGGATCTCGGCGTTGGCGATGGTCGACTCACCGTCGTCGTTGGACGACTCGAGGACGATCCCCTGCCAGTCGCCGGCCTGCGGCGCTCGATTGGCGACGTCGGCGGTCATCGGCACCACCCGCGGATCGTGAATCGAGGTCAGATAGACCCGATCGCTTTCGGTGCCATTGATCGCCAAAGTCCCGCGGACATCGAGGCCGCCGCCGTTGAACTTCCAGACGGTACCGGCACCGATTCGCGCGTGGGCGAACTCACCGAGGGTGGCCTCACCTCCCTGGCTGATATACGTCGTGATGCCATCGATCGGCAGAGCGAGATCATCCGGCCGGCCGTTGCCGATGATCTCTACGACATCCTCGGCATTCGGGGCGAGCGTATTACCGCCATCGGGCGCCGGCAGCGCCGAGAATTGCACCCGCAACGGGCGCTGGTTGCCCGTGATCGTATTGCCCTCGATTGGCGGCGTGCGGGGCAGATCGTCGTTTTGGAAGAAGATGCCGTACTGGTCATTGTCGGCAATCGTGTTGCCCTCGATCGTCGGCGCCGCATGACGGCGCACGAACACACCATGACCGCCGCTGTCGCGGATCTCGCTGTCGGAGAGCTCGGGGCGCACGTCCGTCCACCAACCGTCGAAGCGCACACCGTGGCCCGCACTGGCGGTGACCGTCGCGTCGCGAATCGTGGGCTCGCTGTGGTTGTTCACGTTGATACCGCGCGCGCCGCTATCGATCACCGTGACCCCGGTGATCTCGGGCTTGGCGCTCGAGCCTTGTGTC
>CAYTWS010000110.1:0-5944 GCA_964442145.1 uncultured Ectothiorhodospiraceae bacterium
AGAAGCGCGTCTACGACTCGGGCGGCAAGCCGATGACCGAGGCCGGCATCGATGCGGGTGTCACGGGCGACGTCTACGCCTCGCTGGGCGAGGCGCTCGGCGACGACGGCGCTTGGAGTGTTCGCCTCTACCACAAACCGTACGTGCGCTGGATCTGGATGGGTGCGCTGCTGATGGGCGCGGGCGGGGCACTCGCCGTCGCCGACCGGCGCTATCGCAGCCGCGCCCAGCGCGCGCCCAGTGCGGCCTTCACCGAGCGCACACGCGAGGCCTGACGATGCGCGCCCGTTACTACGTCCCTCTAGCGATCTTCGCAGCCATCGCACTGCTGCTCGGGATCGGCTTGGTGCTGGACAACGACGACGTACCATCGCCCCTGATCGGCGAGCCCGTGCCCGACTTCGAGCTCGCAACCATCGCCGATCCGTCGCAAACCGTCGATCCCGACCAGTTCAAGGGTGAGGTCTGGCTGCTCAACGTCTGGGCGACCTGGTGCGCCGCGTGCAAGCAGGAGCATCCCGTGCTCATGCGCGCCGCACGCGAGCACGACCTGACCATCGTCGGCCTCGACTACAAGGACGAGCGGGCGGCGGCGGCACAGTGGCTCGAGCGCCGCGGCGATCCGTACGTCGTCTCCGCCTTCGACCCGGACGGCGAGGTGGGCATGGACCTCGGCGTCTACGGCGTCCCCGAGACCTACATCGTCGATGCCGATGGCATTGTCCGCTACAAGCACGTCGGACCGATCTCGCCCGCCGCGCTACGCGAAGAGATCCTGTCGCGCGTGCGGGACCTGCGCAGCGGCGCCTGAATGATGGAGACCATGCGTCGGATCATCGCAACGGCTGCCCTAGCCCTGATGGTGGCAACGGCCTGCGCCAGCGAGCCCATGCGCACGTTCGACAACGAGGCCCAGCGCGAGCGCTATTACGAGCTGCTGGAGAAGTTGCGCTGCATGGTCTGTCGCAACGAGTCGCTGGCGAGCTCGAGCGCCGATCTCGCCCAGGACATGCGCGACGAGGTCTACCGGCTGGTCGTCGAGGAGGGGCGCTCGAACGACGCGGCGATCGCGTACCTCACCGAGCGCTACGGCGATTTCGTGCTCTACCGGCCGCCGTTCAAGCCGATCACTTGGTTCCTCTGGGTCGGGCCCTTCGTGCTGCTGGCCATCGGCATCGCGGTCGCGGTCGTGATCGTGCGCCACCGCCGCCGCGCCCCCGAGCCCGAGCTCACGCCGGCCGAGCGCGCCCAGGCCGAGCGCCTGTTGGCGGATGAGCCCGATTCCGACGACGAGGCCTCGCGCGAATGATCGCTTTCTGGCTGATTGCCCTGATGATGGTCGCCGTCGCCGTCGGCGCCCTGGTGCCCTTCCTCTGGCGCCAGCGGCGTGTGCGCAGCGGCGCTGCCGCCGACACACGGGCGGTCTATCGGGAACGCCTCGCCGAGCTCGAGGCCGAGTGGGAGCGCGGCAACCTCTCCGATGCCGGGTTCAGCGAGGCCCGCGACGAGCTCGAGCGCGAGGTCCTCGCCGATGCCGACCGGGTCGCCAAGGAGGCGCCGCGCTCGGCTGCCACGCGGGCGCCGCGCATGGCCATTGCCGTCGCCGTGGCGGTACCCGTGGCGGCCGGGATCCTGTATGCGGTGACGGGTCAGCCGGGCCTGATCGGCCAGTCGAGCGCGCGGCAGCTGTCCGAGCAACAGGTGCAGCGTTACCGCCAGATGGAGCCGGCCCAGCGCATCAGCTCGCTGGAGGACTACGTCGAGGGCCACCCCGAGGCGCCGCGCGCGTGGCAGCTACTGGGCCAAGCCTACCGCTCCCAGGAGCAGTTCGGCGATGCGTTGTCGGCGTTCCAGCAGGCGCGCGATGCCAGCAATACGGCCGACGCGACGCTCATCGCGCGCCAGGCCGAGACGTTGTTCCTGGCCAACGGCCGCAACTTCACGAGCAGCGTGAAACGCCTGATCGACGAGGCGCTCAAGGTGGACGCGCGCAACCCGCTGGCCCTGCTGCTCGCCGGGCATGTGGCGCTATCGGAAGGGCGGACCGATGACGCCATCGGCCATTGGACCACCCTGCGCGAGATCATGCCGGAGGGTGACCGCCGACGCGAGCAGGTCGACCGGCTCCTCGCCCGCGCCCGCGGCGACGCTGGCACCACTGGGCGCGCGAGCGGGGCTGGCCAAGGTGGCGGCGACGCGACCGCCAGTGGAGCCGGCGGCGACGGGCGCGTCGCCGTCGAGGTCGCCCTCGATCCCGATTTGGCCGGCCAAGCCGGAGGCGACACCCCCGTTTTCATCTTCGCCCGCCCGGCCGAGGGCGGCGGCCCACCCCTCGCCGTCGCGCGCAGCACCGTGGGCGCGTTGCCGGTCGAGGTCGTGCTCTCCGATGCGCAGTCGATGATGGACGGGCGCACGATCTCGCAGGCGGACCGGGTCATCGTGACCGCCCGCGTGGCCAAGAGCGGGGGTGTGAGACCGCAAGCGGGCGATCTGCAGGGCCAATCCGCGCCGGTGTCGGTGGGCGCCGATGCGCGCACCCGGGTACGCATCGATCGCGTGCTGTCGCAAGACCGCGCCGGCGCAGGCCATAGCGGCGGCGATTCGGCCAACACCGGCGGAACGGGGGAGACCGACGCTGCGGGCGGGACGAGCGGCGAGGTCGGTGTCACCGCGACCGTGCGCGTCGCCGATGATCTGCGGGAGACGGCGCGTCCCGACATGCCCGTGTTCGTGTTCGCGGAGAGGCCCAACAGCGGCGGACCGCCGCTCGCGGTGGCACGCACCACGGTGGCCGATCTGCCCGCCGACGTCGTCCTCACCGACGCGCAGGCGATGGGCTCGGACCAGAAGATCTCGCAGGCCGAGCGCATCGTGGTCACCGCCCGGGCGTCGTCCAGCGGCGGCGTCGAGCAGCAGCCCGGCGACCTGGAGGGCAAGAGCGATCCCATACGCGTCGATGCCGGCGCCAAGGTCGAGGTGACCATCGACCGCCGGATCCAGTAACACGCCCGCGGGGCGTTACCCACCCGCGCCCGACGCGCGATTCGAGAAGGCGCGGACCTCCCTCGCTCTCGGGACCACGCAAAGACGCCAGGGTCGCTAAGAAGAAGGGGACAGGTTCTCTTGGTGTCCCTGGCGGCACCGCGCGGCCTAGAAAGCGAGGCAGTATTGGACCGCTGGACTACGAAGCGCCGTGACCGGAGATCCCGAAGTGCCGGGCGGGTGTGCTCCTACCTCGCTCGCCATCTCGCGAAATCGCTAAGAACGCGGAGACCATCAAGAACTTGCTGTCTTTGCATTCTTGGCAGCCTTAGCGTCTTGGCGTGATTCCGAAAGCGAAGGGGTTGTACACCAGCCCGGTAGTGCCGCAAGAGCCGCGTGCGGGGTGGCTAACCGAGCCTCGAGGCGCTTGCGGGCACCTCCCTCGAACTCTCGCGAAGGCGCGAAAAACGCAAAAGCAATCAATCACCTGCTCTCTTGGCGCCCTTGGCGTCTTGGCGTGATCCCAACAGCGAGGGATGTCCCAGACGCGAAAAAAGCCCGCCGCGACGGGGCCGCGGCGGGCTCGGTAGCGTCTTGATCGATCGGGTTACTTGCCCGGCTTGAAGACGCGCTCGGTCTTGATCTCGCCGTCGGCGATCACCCAGTGGGCGAAACTGCCGCCGACGTCGCCGTTCTCGTCGAAGTCGATCGGCCCGGAGGCCCCGCTGTAGTTGATGTCCTCGCCGTCCTCGAGCAAGTCCACGGCCTGCGACCAATTGCCCGGGGTGACCTGCTCGCCCGGCGGGTTGGCGACGTCGCGCAACGCGTCGCGCACCGCCTCGGGATCGGTCGAGCCGGCCGATTGCGCCGCTAGGGCGAGGACATAGGTCGCATCGTAGGCCGTGTCGATGAACGGCTTCGGCGGGAGCTCGCCGTAGGTGCCCTCGTACGCCGTGTTGAAGTGCTCGGCCGCCTCGGAGTCGCCGCCCGACTGCGGTGCCGAGCCGTAGCTGCCCTCGAGGGCGTCGGCGCCCACCGCCTCGATAATCTCGGGCGCCTTCAGGCCGTCGGTGAACACGAACTGGTCGAAATGGCCGCCCTCGATCGCTTGGCGCAGGATGGTGACACCGCTCTCGGGGTAGCCGATGAGCACCAGCGCCTCGGTGTTGTCGCCCGAGGCCTTGGAGAGCTCACTGCGATAGGAGGCGTTGCCCTTCTCATAGCCGAGGCTCTGGTCGACGGTACCGCCCTGACTCTCGAACGCCTCCGTGAAGCTGTCGGCCAGGCCCTCGCCATAGTCGTTGTTGACGTAGAGGATCGACACGTTGGACAGCCCGTCCTCGGCGACGATCTCGCCCAAGGCACGGCCTTGGAACGCATCCGAGGGCACGGTGCGGAACATGAAGTCATTGTCTTGGAGGCCCGTGATCTCGGGCGAGGTCGACGCACTCGAGATCTGCGGCACCCCCTCCTTGCTCGACACACTCTTGGCCACCGGGATGCTCACACCGGACGACAGCGCGCCGACGATGCCGGAGACACCCTCCACCGAGATCAGCTTCTTCGCAGCATCGATGCCCGCTTGCGGCTTGGTCTGGGTATCGCCGACCTCGACCGCGAGATCGTTGCCCAACACCCCACCATCGCTGTTGATCTCGGTTTGCGCCAGCTCAACCCCGTTGCGCGAGGTCTGACCATAGGCCTGCAGGTCCCCCGTCATCGGCAACAGGGCGCCGATCTTCATCTGTTGCTGCTCGCCGTCGCCCTCACCTTCGGCCTGATCGCCGGACTCGTCCGAGGAGCAGCCCACGGCCCCCAGGGTAAAGCTCACGGCGACGGCCGCGGCGAGGCTGCGCCACCCCGTCGGTCGTCGCTCCGATGTCCCGTTCACCATGACGGATCCTCCCATCGTTGTTGTTGAGCGCTACATTTTTGGCGCCGGCTATCCGGGTGTCAACGTAAGTCCCCGGCAGCAGCGAGCTCGACCGGTCCCATCGCGAGCGCCGAACGTCGGCCCGCCCCTTTCGTCGCCGGCGAAAGAGTACTAGAATAGTCCGCAATTAGACACGGTCTAAGCCGCGTCCGAAGAGAGGCCGCATGTTCCGGATCAGCAAGCTCACCGACTATGCGACGGTCGTCTTGGCGGCGATGGCGCGCGAGCCGGACGAGCGCTTGACCGCAAGCGACCTCTCCGAGCGCACCGGTCTGGCCCAACCGACGGTGAGCAAGCTCCTCAAGCGGTTCGCGCGCGCGGGCGTGCTGACGTCGTATCGGGGCGCCCACGGTGGCTACCAGCTCGCGCTGTCCCCCGAGCAGCTCAGCGCCGTCCGGATCATCGACCTGGTCGAGGGGCCCTTGGCGATCACCGAGTGCGCGCAAGACGGGTGCAACTGCGAGCTCGAAGGCGTGTGCGGCGTCGGCCACCACTGGCAGCGGATCAACCGGGCCATCCGGTCGGCGCTCACCGAGATCAGTCTGGCGGACCTGGCGTCGCCCACCGCCGTACCGCTGCCGCGCTTGGATCTGCGGTCGGCGGTCACGGGGGTCGCCGAGGTCGACCACTAGAAGCGGAGTAACGAGACTATGGCAGCTAACGTCGAGGAATTCGTCAGCCAGCGCTACAAAGAAGGGTTCGTCACCGATATCGAGGCCGACAAGGCGCCGCCGGGCCTCAACGAAGAGATCATCCGTATGATCTCGCACAAGAAGGGCGAGCCCGAGTTCATGGTGGATTGGCGCCTGCAGGCGTATCGCCATTGGCTCACGATGACCGAGCCGAGCTGGGCGAACGTCCACTATCCGCCCATCGACTTCCAGGACATCTCGTACTACTCCGCGCCCAAGTCGAAGGAGCAGCAAAAGGCGGAGGCGCCGCAGAGCCTGGACGAGGTCGATCCCAAGCTGCTCGAGACCTACGAGAAGCTGGGCATCCCGCTGCACGAGCAGGAGAAGCTCGCCGGCG
>CAYTWS010000111.1:0-5937 GCA_964442145.1 uncultured Ectothiorhodospiraceae bacterium
GCAATCTCGATCTCGAGCGCGCCCAACGCTTGATCGAGCGCGCGCTCGAGCAGCAGCCCGACGATGCGGCCACGCTCGACAGCATGGGCTGGGTGCTCTACCGCCAGGGCCGGAACCGGGAGGCGTTGGCGTATTTGCAACGCGCGTGGGAGCAGCAAAAGGATCCGGAGATCGCAGCGCACCTGGGCGAGGTGCTGTGGGCGCTGGGCCGCCGGGACGAGGCTAGGCGCGTGTGGTCGCAAGGGCGCGATCACGGCGACGACCATGAGGTCCTCGATGCAACGGTCGAGCGCCTGACCCAGTGACCCGGGTCGCGACCGTCGCTACCGCCCTGGCCGTGTTGCTCGCGGGATGCGCGTCACCGCGCCAAGCGCCGAGCGACCGCGAATCCGCGTGGCAGGAGCGTCGTGCCCGCTTGCAAGCGCTCCATGACTGGCACGCCGATGGGCGCCTATCGGTCCGGTTCGACGGTGACGGCGGCCAGGCCAACTTCAGCTGGGCCCAATCGGGGGACGCGTACCGCCTGCGGCTGACCGGCCCATGGGGTCAGGGCGGTGCCGTGCTCGAGGCGGGCGGCGGCGCAGCCGAGCTCGACGCGGGCGAGGGACGACGTTACCGCGGGGCCAGCGCCCGGGCACTGTTGGCTTCCGTGTACGGCTGGGACATCCCCGTCGCGGGGCTTCGCTACTGGCTCGTTGGTTTGCCGGGGGATGGCAACGACTACCGCTTGGATCGGTTCGGGCGCTTGGCTCGCGTCACGTGGAACGACTGGGAGATCGTCTACGAGGCCTATCGGCGGATCGATGGCGTCGAGCTGCCGACGGCTATCCGCGTACGGCGCAACGCCGATACCGAGGTCAACGTCGCCATCGACGAGTGGCGCCTCGGCGGCGCAGGCGGTGACAATGGCGATGACATCGATTCGCCCGTGCCTCTGATGGGCAGCTGAGGTGGCGCGGTGGCGGTCGAAGGGGCGTTATGATGTGGAGCTGTGGCTGGCCCGCACCGGCAAAGATCAACCTCTTTCTGCATGTCACGGGGCAGCGCAGCAACGGCTATCATGAGCTCCAGACCTTGTTCCAGTTCCTCGACTGGGGCGACGCTCTTGCCTTCCGTGTGCGTGATGACGGCATCGTGCAGCGCTACTTCGGCGCATCCGAGATCGCGGAAGATGACGATCTGGTCGTGCGAGCCGCCCGCGCGCTGCAGGCGCGGGCCAGCGTATCGACCGGGGTCGATATCGCCGTGACCAAGCATTTGCCGAGTGCCGGCGGCCTGGGCGGCGGCAGCTCGGATGCGGCGACGACCTTGGCTGCCCTCAATAGCCTCTGGGGATGTTGGCTCTCCCCGGCTGCCCTGGCGTCGCTGGGCGGCGAATTGGGCGCCGATGTGCCCGCTTTTCTCTACGGGCACTCGGCATGGGGCGAGGGGATCGGCGACGAGCTCACCCCCTACGAGCCGCGCGAGGCCCACTATCTCGTGGTGGTGCCGCCGGTGGCCGTGCCCACCGCGAGCGTGTTCACCGATCCGGAATTGACACGCAATCACCCCCTGATCACAATACGCGACTTTCTCGACGGGGCGGCCGGCAACGATTGTCTCCCCGTGGTGCGTGCGCGCTTCCCCGAGGTCGCTCGGGCCCTGGACTGGTTGGCGTCGCTGGGTGTGACGCCGCGGTTGTCGGGCACCGGCGCTTGCGTTTTCGCCGCATTCGGCGATGAAGCCGCGGCTCGCGCTGCGCGCCGCCGGTTACCGGCCGAATGGCGTGGTTTCGTCGCGCGCGGGCGCAATCTTTCGGCATTGGCCACGCGTTTGGGCTACGATGAAGTAGCTTGATGCGGGCCCAGCCCCGGGAGGGCGGGTCGGAACGAACCGCGTAGTCCTGCCGGATCGCCGGCAGGATCGAACACGGATGACAGTCGAAATCGTTGGGCCGTAGCCAAGTGGTAAGGCACCAGGTTTTGGTCCTGGGAATCGCAGGTTCGAATCCTGCCGGCCCAGCCACATGCATCGGCAACCGCCGAGGGCGGTCGAGGCCGGCGGGATGAGAACCGCCGGGCAGGTTTGAGCGGCGCGCCGGGAGCGCGCCGCCGCGCCAGCCCCGAAGGGGCGCGACTCAGTGAGGAGCCGCGCAATCCTGCCGGCCCAGCCATATGAGTCGATGACCGCTGCGGCGGTCATCCAAGAGGCCGCCGGGCCGGCATGCCGGGCCGCCGGGGACGCGTGAGCGGGGCGCGTCGAGGCGATCCGTGTATGCGGACCGGTTGGCTCGCGCGGCCGCGGCAGCCCACCGTGCGCGATGGAATCCGGGTAGCGCTGATGCCCCGCAAGCGGGTCGGCGTGCGTTGAATGAGTCACTGCAGCAGCCGGAAGGGTCGCCGTGTCTGACGCTTCGATGATGGTGTTCGCGGGGAACGCGAACCCGCAACTGGCACAGGACGTCTGCGATCAGCTGAATCTCCCGCTAGGCGAGGCCAACGTCGGCCAGTTCAGCGACGGCGAGACGACTGTCGAGATCCTGGAAAACGTCCGCGGCCGCGACGTTTTCATCCTCCAGCCGATCTGCGAGCCGACCAACGACAATCTCATGGAGATCCTGCTGATGTGCGACGCGCTGCGCCGCGCATCGGTGGGGCGCATGACGGCCGTGGTGCCGTATTTCGGCTACGCGCGCCAGGATCGACGCATCCGGCACCAGCGCGTGCCCGTGAGCGCGAAGGTCGTAGCCAATATGCTGTGCGCCGCGGGCATCGATCGGCTGTTGACGATCGATTTGCACGCCGACCAGATTGAGGGGTTTTTCGATATCCCCGTCGACAACGTCTACGCGTCGCCGCTGCTTCTCGGCGACGTGTGGCGCCAAAAGCACGAGAACATGGTGGTCGTCTCGCCCGACGTGGGCGGGGTGATCCGCGCGCGGGCGGTGGCCAAGCGACTCGACGACGCTGATCTGGCGATCATCGACAAGCGTCGCCCGCGCAGCAACGAGTCGGAGGTCATGCACATCATCGGCGATGTGCGCGATCGAACCTGCATCATCATCGACGATCTCGTCGACACGGCGGGCACGTTGTGCCAAGCCGCACGCGCGTTGAAGGAGAAGGGCGCGCGGGCCGTGGTCGCCTATGCGACCCATCCGGTGCTGTCGGGCCCGGCGATCGAGCGCATCGACGGCTCGGAGATCGACGAGCTGGTGGTCACGGACACGATCCCGCTGGGCGAGCACGGCCGGGCGAGCGACAAGATCCGCCAGCTCGGAGTCGCCGAGCTGCTGGCGGAGACGCTGCGCCGGGTACACCGCGAGGAGTCGGTGAGCTCGCTCTACGTCGATTGAACAGGCGGCGACCGCGCGCCGCCGACAAGATCATCCAACGGCCGTCGCTGGTCGCGGCGGCGGCGACCGTCGGCTCCCATGGGGGGAGCGGGCGGTTTTTTGTGACCGAGAGAGAGTAACGCCATGGCCAGTGAAGCTGAATTTACACTGGAGGCGCAGACTCGTCAGGACGTGGGGAAAGGTGCGAGCCGCCGCCTGCGTCGTCAGAAGAGGGTGCCCGCCGTCATCTACGGTGGCCAAAAGGAGGCGCGGTCCCTGACGCTGAGCCACGACGAGATCTGGCGCAAACTCCAGTCCGAAGCATTCTTCTCCCACGTGCTGACGATCAACGTCCAAGGTGGGAAGAAGGAAAAGGCGATCCTGCGCGATCTCCAGCGGCATCCGTTCAAGCAGCAGATCCAGCACGTGGATTTCCAGCGGGTCGTTGCCGGCCAAGAGATCCACATCCAGGTGCCGCTGCACTTCCTCAATGAGGAGGAGTCGGTGGGCGTGCGCATGCACGGTGGCGAGATCAGCCACCTCCAGACCGAGGTCGACGTCTACTGCGATCCGGAGCACTTGCCCGAGTACATCGAGGTCGATCTGAGCAACCTCGACATCGGTGACGTCGTGCATCTGTCGGATCTGCACGTGCCCCAAGGCGTGCGCATCGTCGCGCTGACCCACGGTGAGGATTACGACGCCGGCGTGGCCAGTTGCCACCAGCCGCGTGTGACCGCGGTCGAGGAGGCCGCCGAGCTCGAGGAGGAGGCCCAAGAGGCGGCCAGCGAGGCCTCCGAGGCCGAGACCTCCGAGTCCGAGGGCGAGCAAGGCGAGGCGTCGGACTCGTCCGAGGCGTCGGGCGAGGGCGACGACGAGCAGAGCTAGCGGGCTGCGCTCGAAGGCAACGGGATGGCGGGCGCAAGAGCGACGTTCGCGCTGGTCGCGGGCCTGGGCAACGTCGGCGCCCGCTATGCCGGAACCCGCCACAACGCGGGCTTTTGGTACGCCGACGCCCTCGCCGAGCGCCTGGGCGCGGGCTTCCGTCGGGACCGCAAGGCCCAGGGCGAGCTCGCCAGGGCCAGCGCGGGCGGGCGCGATGTGCGGCTGCTCAAGCCGGGCCAACTGATGAATCGGAGCGGCCACGCGGTCGCCGCGGTGAGCCGCTTCCACAAGATCCCACCGGGGAACATCCTCGTCGCCCACGACGATCTCGATCTGCCGCCGGGCACCGTCCGGCTCAAGTTCGGCGGTGGCCACGGGGGCCACAACGGGCTGCGCGATATCGCTGATCAACTGGGCAGCCGCGATTTCTGGCGGCTGCGTATCGGCATCGGCCATCCCGGCTCGGGCGGCGACGTGATCGGCTACGTACTCAAACGGCCGTCGCCGGCGGATCGCCAAGCGATCGAGGCGGCGCTCGAGCGCGTCATCGACGACACCGATCGCCTGATCGTCGATGGGGATGTCGAGGGCGCGATGAATCACCTACACAGCTGACGCCAACAGGCGCGGGCCGGAGCCGAGCGAGCATGGGTATCAAGTGCGGCATCGTCGGCTTGCCCAATGTGGGCAAGTCGACCCTGTTCAATGCGCTGACGGCCAACGAGATCGACGCGGAGAATTACCCGTTCTGCACGATCGATCCCAACGTCGGAGTGGTGCCGGTGCCCGACCCGAGGCTCGACGAGCTGGCCGCGATCGTGCGCCCGAACGAGGTCAATCCGACCACCACCGAGTTCGTCGACATCGCCGGCCTGGTCTCCGGGGCATCCCGGGGCGAAGGGCTGGGCAACCAGTTCCTCGCCCACATCCGCGAGGTCGACGCCATCGCCCAGGTCGTTCGCTGCTTCGACGACGACGAGGTCATCCACGTCGCCGGACGGGTCGATCCCGCCGGCGATATCGAGACCATCTCGACCGAGCTGCTACTCGCCGACATCGAGACCATCGGCCGTGCGCGCGAGCGCGCGGCGAAGGCGGCGCGCTCGAACGACAAAGACGCGATTGCGCGCCATCGGTTCCTCGAGGCGCTGCAGGAGCACGTCGATGCGGGCCATCCGGTGCGAACGTTCGAGGTCCCCGACGACCAACGGGCCACACTGGCCGAGCTGCACCTGCTGACGGCCAAGCCCGTGATGTACATCGCCAACGTCGACGAGGATGGCTTCACCGACAATCCCAAGCTCGACGCGGTGCGCGAGATCGCCGCGCGCGAGGGCGCGCAAGTGGTGCCCGTGTGCGCCAAGATCGAGGCCGAGCTTGCGCAGCTCGAGGCGCACGAGCGCGCCGAGCTGCTCAGCGATCTGGGCTACACCGAGCCCGGTCTCAACCGCGTGATCCGGGCCGCCTACGATCTGCTCGGTCTACAGACCTTCTTCACGGCGGGGCCCAAGGAGGTGCGCGCTTGGGCCGTGCGCAAGGGCGCGACCGCGCCCCAGGCCGCCGGTGAGATCCACTCCGATATGCAGCGCGGCTTCATCCGCGCCGAGGTGATCGCCTTCGACGACTTCGTCCATTCCGGCGGCGAGCAAGGGGCGAAGGAAGCGGGGCGCTGGCGCCTGGAAGGCAAGCAGTACGTCGTCAACGAGGGCGACGTCTGCCACTTCCGCTTCAACGTCTAG
>CAYTWS010000112.1:0-5890 GCA_964442145.1 uncultured Ectothiorhodospiraceae bacterium
GCTCCGGCCCAGCGACTTCGCCGCCCTCGCGCGCCAGGCCGGCCCATAGGCCATCGGCGCCGGAGTCGCGCTATCATCGCGCGCCGTGGCGGCACGAACCCGGCGCACGCAGCAACGGCACCCGAGGGGCGAGCATGGCCATCTGGGCGATCAGCGATCTGCACGGCTGCATCGAGGCCTACGAGCGCCTGCTCGCCCGGATCGACTTCGACGCCGCGCGCGATCGATTGTGGTTCGTGGGCGACCTGGTCAATCGCGGGCCCGATTCGCTGGCATGCCTGCGCGCGGTGCGCGCGCTCGGCGACGCGGCCGTGTGCGTGCCGGGCAACCACGATCTGCACCTGCTGGCGCGCGCGGCGGGGGCCCGCCCGAGTAAAGGCAAGGACACCTTCGACGACGTCCTCGAGGCGCCCGACCGCGATGAGCTGCTCGACTGGCTGCGCCATCGGCCCCTGCTCCATCACGACGAGGCATTGGGCTTGACGCTCGTCCACGCCGGGCTCCATCCGCACTGGGATCTGGCCACGGCCCAGGCGCTGGCCCGCGAGGTCGAGGCCGAGCTCCAGCGACCCGACTACACGCGGCTGTTCGACTACATGTACGGCGACGAGCCGCTCCAGTGGTCGCCCGAGCTCTCGCGCAAGAGGCGCATCCGCTTCGCCATCAACTGCTTCACCCGGATGCGTTTTTGCCACCCCGACGGGCGCGTCGACATGGGGCCCAACGGCCCCCCGGGGACGCAGCCCGAGGGCCTGGTGCCCTGGTTCGAGGTCCCGGAGCGCGCCAACCGCGATCTGCGCATCGTCTTCGGCCACTGGTCGCGGCTCGGCTTCCATGCCCAGGCCGGCACCTACTGCATCGACAGCGCCTGCCTCTGGGGTGGCTGCGTCACCGCACTGCGCCTGGACCAACCGAACCATTGGGTCCAGGTCGACTGCGACCCGGGACGGTATCAGCGTACGGGGTGAGTCGGTGCCTGCGGCGCGGCGCCGCGTTCACTAGCCGGCGGTGCGCTGCCAGATCAAAAAGGCGTGGTCGTACGGGTTGTGCGCGTCGGCGGCCTGATCGGCGCGGTAGGTCTCGCGCCACTCGCTGGTGTCGAACAGCGGGAACCAGACGTCGCCGTCGAAGGCGGCGTCGATGACGGTGAGATACAGGCGGTCGGCGAAGTGGATGGTCTGGTCGAATAGCTCCGCGCCGCCGATGATCATGATCTCGTGGTCCGCGCGGACCGTCTCCAGGGCCTGCTCCAGGCTGTGGACCACGCTCACTCCGGGGGCGTCGAGATCGCTACGCCGCGTAACCACGACGTTGGTGCGCTCGGGCAGCGCGCGCCCGATGGCCTGCCAGGTGCCGCGCCCCATGACCACGGGCTTGCCGCGCGTGACCGACTTGAACCAGCGCAGATCGTTGGGCAAGTGCCACGGCATGGCCCCGGCCGCGCCGATCACGCGGTTGCGGTCCATGGCGGCGATGAGGCTGATGGTGTGGTTCATACGGCCACCGGCGCGCGGATGGGTGGATGGGGATCGTAGCCCTCGACCGCGATGTCGTCATAGGTGAAGGCGAACAAATCGTCGACGGCCGGGTTGAGCCGTAGCGTGGGCGCGGCCCGGGGCTCGCGCTCGAGCTGCCGGTCGACCGCGTCGAAGTGATTGGCGTAGATGTGGGCGTCGCCCAGGCTGTGGATGAGCTCGCCGGGGGCGTAGCCGGTCACCTGGGCCACCATCTCGGTGAGCAGCGCATACGAGGCGATGTTGAACGGCACGCCCAGGAACAAATCGGCGCTGCGCTGATACAGCTGGCACGACAGGCGCCCGTCGGCGACGTAGAACTGGAACAAGGCGTGGCATGGAGCCAGCGCCATGCGGTCGAGCTCGCCGACGTTCCACGCCGAGACCACCAGCCGCCGCGAGTCGGGCTCGCGCCGGATCCGATCGACCACATCGGCGAGCTGGTCGATCTTGCGCCCATCCGGGGCCGGCCACGAGCGCCACTGGGCGCCGTAGATCGGTCCCAGCTCACCGTCGGCGTCGGCCCAGGGATTCCAGATCCGCACGCCGTGGCGCTGGAGATAGGCGACGTTGGTGTCGCCGGCGAGGAACCACAACAGCTCGTGGACCACCGCGGGCAGATGGACCTTCTTGGTCGTCACCAGCGGGAAACCGCTAGACAGATCGAAACGCATCTGGCGCCCGAACACCGAGCGCGTCCCGGTGCCGGTGCGGTCGCCCTTGTCGGTGCCGCCTTCGCGGACGGCGGCCAGCAGATCGAGATAGGTGCGCACCTCAGCGCGCCTCCGCGAGCCGGCCGCGGCGATACGCCCAGGCCAGCAAGATCGCGCCCGCGACGATCATGGGTACGCAGAGCAACTGCCCCATGGTCAACCAGCCCCCGAGCATGAGCCCCAGATACGGGTCGGGCGTGCGCACGAACTCGACGGCGAAACGGAACACCCCGTAGAGCACCAGGAATAGCCCCGACACGGCCATGCGCGGTCGCGGGCGCGCCGAGAACCACCACAACACGGCGAACAGCACCACGCCCTCCAGGGCGAACTCGTAGAGCTGGGACGGGTGGCGCGGCTCGGGCCCGGCCGCGGGGAAGACCATGGCCCAAGGGACGTCGGTGACCCGGCCCCACAGCTCGCCATTGATGAAGTTGCCGATCCGCCCCGCGCCCAGCCCGTTGGGGACGACCGGGGCGACGAAATCGAACACGTCGAACGCCGCCTTGCCGCGGCGCCGCGCGAACCAGGTCAACGCGGCGATCACGCCGAGCAGCCCGCCGTGGAAGGCCATGCCCCCCTCCCAGATGCGAAACACCATCAGGGGATCGGCGAGCCAGCCGGCCAGATTGTAGAACAGCACGTAGCCCAGGCGCCCGCCGACGATCACGCCGATCGCGCCGAAGAACAACAAATCGTCGATGTCGTCGAAACGCCAGCCCAGATCGCGCCGGTGGCGCGCCCGGTAGCGCATCAGCCACCAGGCGGCGGCGAAGCCGACCAGATACATCAAGCCGTACCAGTGGATGGCGACGGGCCCGATCTCGATGGCGACGGGGTCGAATTGGGGATGACGCAGCATGGCGGCGGATTCTACCAGGGTGGCGCCGCCCCCGCCGCGGCGATCCTGCGCCGCGGCACCGCTCGCGCGCCGGTTGGGCGGCTCGCCCGTCCGCGCGACAATGGGCGCTACGCCCAGCTACCGCCCCAATCCCTTTTTGCGCGCCGCCAACCGACTCGCCGACTGCATCAGCCCCTATCTGCGCGCCCACGCGGCCAATCCGGTCGCGTGGCAGCCGTGGGACGAGGCCGCACTCGCGGAGGCGCGCGAGCGCGGCTGCCCGATTCTGCTGTCGGTCGGCTACTCGGCCTGTCACTGGTGCCACGTGATGGCGCGCGAGGCCTTCTCCGACCAGGCCATCGCCGAGCAGATCAATCGCGACTTCGTCGCCATCAAGGTCGATCGCGAGGAGCGCCCCGACCTCGACCGCGTGTATCAGCTGGCGCATCAGGCGCTGATGGGCCGCGGCGGGGGCTGGCCCCTGACCGTCTTCGTCACGCCCGACGATCGCATGCCCTTCTTCGCGGGCACGTACTTCCCGCCGCGGCGCATGCAGGGCATGCCCGGCTTCGACGAGGTATTGGCCCAGGTCAGCCAGGCCTGGCACCAGCAGCGCGATGCCATACAGCGCCAGAACGGCGAGCTCGAGCGCCTGTTCGCGGGCCTGGCCATGGCGCCGGCGCCGCTCGACGCCGGCCCCGTCGAGGGCACCGCCGACGCGCTCGAGGCGGCGTTCGACCCCGACCACGGCGGCTTCGGCGAGGCCCCGAAGTTCCCCCATCCCGGCCCATTGGCCCTGGCGCTCACGCGCAGCGCCGCCGGCGGCGACGACGCCGTGCGTTGCCGCACCATCGCCGAGCGCTCGCTCGCGGGCATGGCCTACGGCGGTGTGTTCGACCAGATCGGCGGCGGCTTCGCGCGCTACGCGACCGACGCCCACTGGGCCATACCGCACTTCGAGAAGATGCTCTACGACAACGGGCTGCTACTGGGCCTCTACGCCGACGCCGCGGTCGCCCTCGATCGGCGCGACTTCGCCGGGACCGCGCGCGCCACCGCAGACTGGCTCATACGCGAGATGCAGCTCGAAGGCGGCGCCTTCGCGGCCAGCCTGGACGCCGAGAGCGAGGGCGAGGAAGGGCGCTTCTACGTCTGCGACGCCGACGCCGTCGCCGCCGTCGGCGACGATGCCCTGGCGCGCGCCCACTTCGGCTTCGACCGCGCCCCCAACTTCGGCGAGCGCTGGCATCCGGTCGTCGCGCGCGACGCAGCCAGCCTCGCCGGCGAGCACTGGCTGTCACAGGAGACCGTCGAGGCGCGCGTCGAGCGCGCCCGCCGGGCGCTGCATACGGCGCGCGAGCAGCGGCCCCGGCCCGCGCGCGACGACAAGGTGCTGACCGCCTGGAACGCCTACGTCATCGAGGGATTGGCCGCGGCGGGCCGGCGCCTGGGCGAGCCCGGCTACGTCGACACGGCCCTGGCCGCACGCGATTTCCTGGGCGAGCAGTCGTGGGATGGCGAGCGCTTGTTCGCGGTCTGGCGCGACGGCCGCCGGCAACAGCCGGCCTTCCTGGACGACTACGCCGCGTTGCTGCACGCGCTGCTCGCCTGCCTCGAGGTCCGCTGGCGCGACCGCGATCTCGCCTTCGCGCGCGTGCTCGCCGACGCCTTGCTGGACCACTTCGAGGATCGCGAGGCGGGCGGCTTCTTCCAGACGGGCGACTTCCACGAGGCCCTGCCCTATCGGCCCAAGCCTGTCACCGACGAATCCGCGCCCAGCGGCAACGGCCTGGCGGCGCTGGCGCTGGACACGTTGGGCCACCTCGTCGGCGAGCCCCGCTATATCGAGGCCGCGCGCGCCACGGTGGCCGCCGCCATGAGCGCGCTCAAGCGCGATCCCTTGGCGCACGCGACCGGGGTGCGCGCGCTGGCCCAGCAGTTCGAGCCCATCGAGATCGTGCGTGTAACCGGCGAGGCGGACACCGTCGCCGCCCTCGTCGCCCAGCGGGACGCTCGGTATCGCCCGCAGCGGCGCGTCTTCGCCGTGCCGCCCGACTCCACTAGCGGCCTCGCCCTCGCCAGCGACCGTCGAGTCGCGGCGCAGCACTGCCGTGGCCCGCAGTGCGAGACCGTCGCCACCGATCCCGCCACCGTCGACGCGCTCGTCGCCGGTTGAGCCGCGCACGACGGTCCCAGCGCGCGTCGGTACAATAGCGCCGCTTTCGCCCCCGGACGCTCGGCCATGCGTGGACTGCGCTGTACCGCCCGCTCGCTGCGGCTGATCCCGCACATCCTGCGCGGTGTCTATCTCGCGGCGACCCGCCTGCCGCGACAGCCGCCGCCGCAGGCCGAGCACCAGTGGGCAACCGTGCGGGCGTGGCACCGGCGCGCCCTGGCCATCGCCGGCGTCGACACGACCGTTCGCGGCGAGGCGGTCGACGGGCCCGCGCTGTTCGTGGCCAACCACGTCTCCTGGCTCGACATCGGTGTGTTGTCGACCGTCGTCGACGCGGGCTTCATCGGCAAGCGCGAGCTCGCCTCGTGGCCCGTGCTGGGTTTCCTCATCCGCCGCGGCGGGACCATCTTCGTCGACCGCGACGGCCGCGACGCGGGCACGGCCGCGGCCCAGGAGATGGCCCGGCGCCTGCAGCGCGGCGAGCGCGTCGTCGTCTTCCCCGAGGGCACGACCAGCCGCGGCGACGACCTCCGCCGCTTCCACCCGCGCCTCTTCGAGGCGGCGCGCCTCGCCGGCGTGCCGGTCCAGCCCGTGGCGCTGCGCTACGACAACCCGCGCGCGCCGTTCGTCGACGCGCAAACGTTCC
>CAYTWS010000113.1:0-5875 GCA_964442145.1 uncultured Ectothiorhodospiraceae bacterium
GCCTCGTGGACAACCCCTCGTTGCGGAAGTTGCGGTTGATCTCGAAGACCTTCTCGAAGCCGCCGACGACCAGGCGCTTGAGATAGAGCTCGGGCGCGATGCGCAGATACAGGTCGATGTCGAGCGCCTCGTGGTGGGTGACGAACGGCTGCGCCGCGGCCCCGCCCGGGATCGTCTGCATCATCGGGGTCTCGACCTCGAGGAAGCCCGCGTCCTCGAAGTAGCGCCGCACCGTGCTCACCAGCCGCGAGCGCTGGATGAAGGTGTGCTGGACGTCACGGTTGACGATGAGATCGACGTAGCGCTGGCGGTAGCGCAGCTCCTGATCGGTGAGGCCGTGCCACTTCTCCGGCAGCGGGCGTAGCGACTTGGTCAGCAGCTGCAGGCGGTCGACGGCGATCGATAGCTCGCCCGTCTTGGTGTGGAACAGCGTACCCTCGGCGCCCACGATGTCGCCGACATCGAGCTGCTTGAATTCCTTGTAGGCGTCCTCGCCCAGACGATCGCGCTGGAGGAAGAGCTGGATACGCCCCGAGCTGTCCTGGAGCTGGGCGAAGCTCGCCTTGCCCATGACGCGCTTGGCCATCATGCGCCCCGCTACGGCGACGGCAATCCCTTGCTCGGCGAGCTCGGCGGTCTCGTCGTGGGCCGCGTGCAGATCCCGCGCGAGGCTGTCGCGGCGGAAGTCGTTGGGAAACGCCTGCCCCGCCTCGCGCCACTGCGCCAGCTTGGTCCGGCGCTGCGCGATCAGGGTGTGCTCGTCGCCCTCGCTCATGTGCGCTCCATAGGCTCGGGCGGCCGTGGCTTCGCGTCGCTGCCCCGGCCGCGGTGTCTGCTCACAGCCCCGCTTTGAGGCTGGCCTCGATGAAATGGTCCAAGCGTCCGTCGAGCACTTGCTGGGGATTGTGGACCTCCACGCCGGTGCGCAAGTCCTTGATGCGTGCCTGGTCGAGCACATAGGAGCGGATCTGGCTGCCCCAGCCGATGTCGGACTTCGATTCCTCGACCGACTGCTGACTGCGGCGGCGCTCCTGCATCTCGAGCTCGTAGAGCTTGGCCCGTAGCTGGTCCATCGCGCGCGCGCGGTTGGCGTGCTGCGAGCGGCTGTTCTGCGACTGCACGACGATCCCGGTGGGCTGGTGGGTAATGCGCACCGCCGACTCGGTCGTGTTGACGTGCTGGCCGCCGGCGCCGCTGGCACGGTAGACGTCGATGCGCAGATCGCTCGGGTCGATCTCGATCTCGACCGAGTCGTCGATCTCGGGCGAGACGAACACCGCCGCGAAAGAGGTGTGGCGGCGATTGCCCGAGTCGAACGGCGATTTGCGCACCAAGCGGTGCACGCCCGTCTCGGTGCGCAGCCAGCCGAAGGCGTGATCGCCGTCGACGTGCACGGTCGCGCTCTTGATGCCGGCGACATCGCCCGGCGAGACCTCGATCGTCTCGGTGGCGAAGCCGTGGCTCTCGGCCCAGCGCAGATACATGCGCAGCAGCATCTCGGCCCAGTCCTGGGCCTCGGTGCCCCCGGAGCCCGCCTGGATCTCGAGGTAGGCGTTGTTGCCGTCGAGCTCGCCCGAGAACATGCGCTGGAGCTCGAGGCGCTGGATCCCCGCCTCGGCGGTGTCGAGGTCGGCCTCGATGCCGGCGACCGTGCCGTCGTCGTCCTCGGCGGCTGCCATCTCCAACAGCTCGTCGGCGTCGGCGAGCGTCTGTTTGTGGCGATCGAGCTCGCCCACGACCTCGGCCAGGCGGGTGCGCTCGCGATTGAGGGCCTGGGCGCGGTCGGGGTCGTTCCAGGTCTCGGGCTGCTCGACCTCGCGCTCGACCTCGGCTAGGCGTTCGGCGCGTTGCTCGTAGTCAAAGATACCCCCTCAGGTCGTCGAGGCGACCTTGGAGATCTTTGATGCGGGCGCGGATGCTGGTTGTTTCGGCCATGGCGGTCGTTCCCAGGCTCGACTGTCGCGGCAAACGCGCAAGTCTACACGACGCCGGCCCCTGCGGGCACGGGGGCTAAACAGGCCCTAGCCGACTGCATCCAGGTGCTCGATGACGAGCTGCGGGTGCCGCCGCCCCTTGAATTCGTTGACCTCGAGGCGATAGACGAGCCCGACCCGGGCTCCCGGCTGCGGCGCCCCATCCCGCGGTGCGCGGAACCACATCGCGTCGATCGGACTGCCCCCCTCCGCCGGGGTGACCTGGAGTTTCAAATGGTCACCGCCGACCCACTTCGCCGTGCGCACGACGAATGGCCCGTCGAAGACCGGCGCCGGGAAGCCGGCGCCCCACGGCGCGCCGTGCGCCAGTGCCTCCGCGGTGGCCAGACTGAGCTCGTCCGGGGCCAGCGGCCCGTCGGTGACGATCTCCTTTTGCGGGTCGTCGGTCCCCAGGGCCTCGGCGACGGCGTCGGCGAAGGCGCCACGGAATCCCTCCAAGCACCCCTCGGGGATGGTCAAACCGGCGGCCTGGGCGTGGCCGCCGAAGCGTTCGATGAGCTCGGGGTGGCTCGTGGCGATCTGGGCCAGCGTGTCGCGCACGTGCAGTCCCGGTATCGCGCGCACCGAGCCCTTGAGGCTGCCCTCGCCCGTGCTGGCGAAGGCGGCCGTGGGCCGGTTGATGGACTCGCGCACACGACCCGCCAGGATGCCGATGACGCCCTCGTGCCAGCGCTCGTCGTGCAGCGTTACCCCGGCCGGCAGGCTGGTCTCGGCATCGAGCGCGGCACGCAGGCGCTCCAGCTCGGCCTCGGCCTGGGCCCGCATCTCGGTCTCGATCTCGCGGCGCTGGCGGTTGAGGTCGTCCAAGCGCTGCGCGCCCGCACGGGCGTCGGCGGCGGTGTCGCTGAGCAGGGTCTCTATGCCGACCGCCATGTCGCCGAGGCGGCCCGCGGCGTTGAGGCGCGGGGCTACCGCATATCCCAAATCGGCCGCGGTCGCGCTCGCCGGTCGCCGCTGTGCGGTCTCCAGCAGTGCGCGCACGCCCGGCTGCGCGTAGCCGCCCCGGATGCGGCGCAAGCCCTGCTCCACGAGGATGCGGTTGTTGCGATCCAGTGGCACCACGTCGGCGACTGTGCCCAGGGCGACGAGGTCTAGGAGGTCGGTGGTGCGAAGTGGCTGGTGCCCGGCCGTGGCGAAGCGCCCCTGTTGCTCGAGGCGCGTGCGCAACGCCGACAGCACGTAGAAGGCCACACCCACACCCGCGAGGTGACTGCTGGGGAAGCGACAATCGCTGCGGTTGGGATCGACCACCGCGGCAGCGGGCGGGATGGCCGCGCCGGGCAGATGGTGATCGGTGACGACGGTGTCGATGCCATGGGCCTGGGCTGCGCGCACCCCCTCGTGCGCGGCGATACCGTTGTCGACGGTGAGCAAGAGATCGGGCCGCCGCTCGGCGGCGATCGCGACGATCGCCGGCGTGAGCCCGTAGCCCGATTCGAAGCGGTTGGGTACGAGATAGTCCACGCGCTCGTAGCCGAATGCGCGCAAGGCGCGCACGGTCAACGCCACGCTGGTGGCCCCGTCGGCGTCGAAGTCGCCGATGACCAGGATGGACTCACCCCGGTCATAGGCGGCGACCAGACGCTCCAGCGCCCGATCCAGATCGGCCATGTCGGGCCGGTGGAGATGGGTGAGCGCCGGGTCCAGCTCGTCCGGGTGGGTGATCCCGCGCGCGGCGAGAACCCGGGCGAGGACGGGGTGGAGGCTGTCCAGCTGCGCCTCGGCGGGCTCACGGCGGCGTATCTGCGGATGCGCGCCCATGCTCAATCCCTAGCCAGCCAGCGGTACCAGGGGCGCTCGCGGCGCCAGAAGCGATAGCGCGCGGCCCGGCCCATGCGAAAGCCACGGCCGTCGCCGGTTTCGAGCTCGATGCGGTCGATCGCCCCCGCCGACAATTGCGCTTGAAGCGGCGCCAGCCAAGTGGTGTCCAAGCGTGCGAGCGCCTCGAGCCAACCCTCGATCTCACCGTGGATCAAGGGCTCCTGTGGCGCCGTGTCGATCAGGAGCGTGGTGCCCTCGGCCCATTCGCTCGGCACCGCCGCGGGCAGGGCCTCGGCCTCGAGGCCGGCCAATCGGGCCAGCCCGCGCGCAAACGGGTCATCGGCGATCACGTGCACCGGTGCCGTTGCCGGCGCGGGCGCCGTGGCCTCGCCCCAAGGCCATACGCTATTGGCGGGTAGGTGGCCAGCGCGCTCGCGCGCGGTGTTGGCCTCGGCGTCGTGTAGCAGCATCTGCAGCTCGGTGAGCCAGCCACGCAGGCGAGCCGCGCCGGGGCCCGAGGGCATGAAGGCACTGACATTGCGGCCCGCCACCTCGGGCAGAGGCTGGGTGGTGAAGTCGGGCGCCTGCTGCAATCGTACGTACCAGCGGTGCGGCGCCGGGGCCTCGATACGAAGGCCGTCCTGGGCGAGGTGCGCGTTGAGGCGCTCGACCAGGCTGGCGGCCTCGTCGTGCGACAATCCGAGCACGTACGGCCCGAACAGCCGAGCGTGATTGCTGTCGACGCGCAGATGGACGGGATCGACCCGGAGCCACCACGCGCCATCGGGCCCGCCGGTGGCATCGGGCTCGCCCTGGCGCGCGGCCGCCGCGATCGGCCACGGCGGGCCGTCGATACCGAAGGCGCGGCAGATGCTGCCCTCGCCCCCGGTGGCCGCCGCGGGGCCCGCGTGCGCGCGGCGTAGGTAGCGTGCGAGTGCGGGCAGCGCCGGGGCGATCCGAGCGACCGCGTCGGGATCGGAGATGGGCCCCAACAGCCCCGGCAGGATCAGGCGAGCACAGCGTGGGCGGGCCATCTTTCAGCGAGTCCTTGAACGTTGAAGCGCCTGGTTGGTCTATGCAAGAGACCGCCCGGCGCGGATCGCGCATGATAGCGGACCGCCCCATTCGCGGTCATGCCCGGCCCCATCTTCGAGCCCTTAGCACGTCCCAGCAACCAGAAGGGAACACCCCATGAGCAAGAGCAAGCTGCTCATCGTCGCCGCCGTGGTCGCCGCGATTGTCGTGTTCTTCGCGTTCGACCTCGGGCAATACCTCACACTCGACTATTTCAAGTCGCAGAAAGCGGCGATCGATCGCTACGTCCAAGTGCATCCCATCCTCTCCGTCGGAATCTACTTCGCGATCTACGTCGTGGTGACGGCATTGTCGCTGCCGGGCGCGGCGATCATGACGCTCGTCGGCGGTGCCATCTTCGGCTTGCTGTGGGGCACCATCATCGTGTCATTCGCCTCGACCATCGGCGCCACGCTGGCCTTCCTGGCGGCGCGCTTCGTCCTGCGCGATACCGTCCAGCGGCGCTTCCACGACGCGATGGCGTCGATCAACGCGGGCATTCGCCGCGACGGCGCACTGTATCTGTTCATGCTGCGCTTAGTGCCGGCGTTCCCCTTCTTCGTCATCAACCTCGTGATGGCGCTGACCTCACTACGGACACTCACGTTCTTCGTCGTCAGCCAGATCGGCATGCTGCCCGGCACGATCGTCTACGTGAACGCGGGCACCCAGATCGCCCAGATCGACAGCGCCAGCGGCATCCTCTCCGCCGAGCTCATCGGCGCCTTCGTGCTGCTGGGCGTGTTCCCGCTCATCGCACGCAAGATCGTCGATTGGATCAACAACCGCCGTGCGCTCAAGGGCTGGTGCAAGCCCGAGTCGTTCGACCGCAACCTGGTCGTCATCGGCGGTGGCTCGGCCGGATTGGTGTGTGCCTATATCGCCGCCGCGGTGAAGGCGAAGGTCACGCTCGTCGAGAAGAACAAGATGGGCGGCGACTGCCTCAACACCGGCTGTGTGCCGTCGAAATCGCTGATCCGCTCGGCGAAGTTCCTGCACCATATCGAGCGCCACAACGACTACGGCGTGCGCTCGGCGGCGGCGGA
>CAYTWS010000114.1:0-4457 GCA_964442145.1 uncultured Ectothiorhodospiraceae bacterium
TTTTGGACCACGGGGAGGCCGAGCTCCTGCGCGAAATGGAGGATGGTGTCGCGTGTGATCCCGTTCAATGCCGATGTGAGCTCGGGCGTGTAGAGCGTGCCCTCGTGGACCAGGAACAGGTTCTCGCCGCTACCCTCCGAGGCGTAGCCCTCGTTGTCGAGCAGCAAGGCCTCGTCGTAGCCGTCGGTGGTTACCTCCTGCAGCGCCAACATCGAGTTGATGTAGTGGCCATTCGCCTTGGCCCGGCACATCGAGATATTGACGTGGTGGCGCGTATACGACGAGGTCTTGACCCGGATACCGCGCTCGATGCTCTCGGCGCCCAGATAAGCGCCCCAGTGCCAGGCGGCAATGATGCAGTGCACCCGCAGGTTGTCGGCACGCAGGCCCATCCCCTCCGAGCCGAGGAAACACATGGGCCGGATATAGGCCGACTCGAGCCCATTCTCGCGCACCACTTGGCGCTGGGCCTCGTTGAGGCTCTCTCGGTCCCAAGGGATCTGCATACGCATGATGTGCGCCGAGTCGAACAGACGGCGCGTATGCGCGTGCAGGCGGAAGATCGAGCTTCCCTGGTCCGTCTGGTAGGCCCGCACACCCTCGAATACGCCCATGCCATAGTGCAGCGTATGCGTGAGCACATGCGTGCGCGCCTCGCGCCACGGCACGAGCTCGCCGTCGAACCAAATCACGCCGTCCTGGTCATCGAAGGACATGGAGCGCTCTCCCCGTCGTACGTTGCGTCGTTTGGCCGCGCGTCAGCGTGCGCCCGAATCCGCGGTGCCAGCGCCGTCGGGGGCGCCGAGCCACTGGTCCCAGATGCGCGCTACGGCCTGGCGATAGTGCTCGAGCTCGTCATCGGGGGCGACGACGGCCGGCTCGCCCAGTAACGCCAATCGGTGGATCCGGGTGCGCAAGGCCCGGTAGGCATCGGTGAGCAGTGCCGCCGCCTCGCGCTCGAGCTCACCCGCCTCGGCAAGCGCCTCGAGCAGCCGGATATTGTCGGTGTATTCGACGAGCAGCGGCGTATTGCACGCTCCGGCCAGCACGCCGTATTGCACCATAAATTCGATATCCGCGACACCGCCCCGCCCCTGTTTGAGATCGAAGCGTTGCTGATCACCCTTGGCCAGCTCATGCACCATGCGCTCGCGCATCTCGGCCACCGTCGACGCCGTCTGCGCGCGCTCGCGCGGTTGGCGCAGCACGCGGCTGCGCACGGCATCGAAGGCCTCGATCAACGCGTCCGAGCCCACCACCATGCGGGCACGCACCAGCGCTTGGTGCTCCCAGGTCCAAGCGGCATTTCGCTGATACTGCTCGTAGGCCCCGAGGGTGCTCACCAGCAGGCCGGCCGATCCGTTGGGGCGTAGCCGCGTGTCGATCTCGTAGAGCGTGCCGGCCGGCGTCGGCGTGTTGAGGAAGTGCACCAAGCGCTGGGCCAAGCGCGCGAAGAACGTCGCATTGTCCACCGAGCGCGCGCCTTCGGTACCGAGATCGGTACCCCCTTCGTGCAAGAAGACCAGGTCGAGGTCGGAGCCGTAGCCGAGCTCGAAGCCGCCGAGCTTGCCGTAGCCGACAACGCCGAAGGCAGGCTCGCGCTCACCGTCGTCGAAGCGCGCCACCGGCCGCCCGAAGCGCGCCACGGTCTGGCGATAGACCAACCGGTGCGCGGCCTCGAGCACCGCCTCGGCGATCCAGGTCAACCGGTCGGAGACACGCATCAGCGGCAGCCGTCCCGTGATGTCGACGGCCGCGACGCGGAGCACGTTGGCCTGCTTGACGTGGCGCACGCGGTCCATCTGCGCCTCGAGATCGTCGGCGGCGACGCCGGCGAGCGCCTCATCGATCTCGGCGGCGACCGAGGCGCGATCGGGCGGCTCGAACAGCGAGGCCGGATCGATGAGCTCGTCGAGCAGGATGGGGTGGCGTGTGACGAAGTCGGCGATCCACGGGCTCGCCGCACACAGCTCGACCAGGCGCCGCCGCGCTGCGGCATGCTCGGTGAGAAGCGATAGATAGACACTGCGCCGGGCGACCGCCTCGAGCAGCGTCAGCAGACGCGCCAGGTTGCGCTCGGGGGCCTCGGCGGCCCCGATGTCGGCGAGCAGCAGCGGCATCAACCGGTCCAAGCGCGCGCGCGCAGTGGCGCTCAGGGACCGCAACCGCGACGAATGGCGCAACGCCTCCAGGCGCCGCCGTGCCTCGCCGGGCTCGCCGAAGCCGGCCGCCGCGAGGCGCTCGTCCGCGCTGTCCGGGGTCAGCTCGCCCTCCCACACGCGCGCCAGCGATTCGTCCTCGGCCGCGGCCGCATCACCCTCGTTGGGGAGATTGAACACATGGGCGAAGCAGGCATGGACGCGCTCGGTATGCGCGGCCAGATCGCGCTCGAGCGCTGCCCAGTCCCGCGCGCCCATGGTCCAGGCCAGACGCGCGCAGGCGGCGGCATCGCTGGGCAGGGCGTGGGTGCGTGCGTCCGCCCAGGCCTGCAGCCGGTTCTCCAGGCGCCGCAGGTAGCGGTAGGCGCCCGCGAGCGCATCGACGGTCTCGGGCGCCAGCTCACCCCGCGCGGCCAGTGCATTGAGCACGGCCAACAGCGAACGCTGGCGCAAATCGGGGTCGTGGCCCCCGCGGATGAGCTGGAACGCTTGGGCGATGAACTCGATCTCGCGGATGCCGCCCCGAGCATACTTGACATTGCCGTGGAGTCCCTTGCGCTCGACCTGGCGCTCCAGGCGCGTCTTGAGATCGCGCAAGGCCTCGAAGGCGCCGAAATCGAGATAGCGCCGGAACACGAACGGGCGCAGCAGCGCCGACACGGCGTCGCTGGTCGCGGCGTCGCCGGTGATCGGGCGGGCCTTGACCAGGGCGAAGCGCTCCCACTCGCGCGCCTGGGTCACCAGATATTGCTCCAGCTGGTCGACGTGAACGACCAGCGGGCCGCTGTCACCGAAGGGGCGCAATCGCATGTCGACGCGGTAGGCGAGCCCGTCCGCCGTGCGCTCGTGCAGTAGTCGGATGAGCTGCTGGCCCACACGGGTGAAGAAATCGCCGTTGTCGAGCGGCCGATGGCCGTCGGTTTGGCCGGGCTCGCCGTAGACGAAGATGAGATCGACGTCCGAGGCGAAATTGAGCTCACCGCCGCCGAGCTTACCCATAGCCAGCACGAGCAAGCGCTGGGGGGCGCCGCCGCTGTCGCGCGGAATCCCGTGACGCGTCTGCAGCCTGGCCTCGACATGCTCCAGCGCCACGCGGATGCACGCATCGGCGAGCGCCGTCTGCTCAGCGAGGGTCTCGTCGATCCCCGCGTAGCCCGCTAGATCACGCCATGCCAAGCGCACACTCTCGCGTCGGCGGAACAGGCGCAGGGCGCGCAGCAGCGCGGCATCGTCGCCACCCTGCGCCCGGGCGGCGTCGGCGTAATCGCGCAGCAGGCGCTCGTGCTCGCCGTGGGCCATGGCGCGCCCGAGTCGCCCACTGTCTAGCAGCTCGGCGATCTCCTGCGGTTGCGTGGCAGCGAAATGGGCCACGAATGCGCTAGCCCCGAAGACGGCGCGGGCGGGGCCACGCCAACTCGCGTCCGCGGGCAGCGCCACACCGGCGGCGGCCGCCGCTTGGTCGAAGCGCGCCAGCGCTTCATCGGCAGCCTGAGCCGTCGCCGGCGGCGGCGCTGCGGCCAGCGGACCCGGGGATGGCAGTTCCAGATCGCAGGGGGTCATAACCGATGCATTGTCCCAAGTGCGGGCGAGCAAACCCAACGATGGCGTCACGAATAACAATTCTTCTCATTCCCATCGCGGTGACGCCCCGGTACAATGCGATCGCACCGCCGTTGTACGGAGAGTCGCCCCCCCCTATGGCTAGCCGATTGCCAACGCTCGTCGCGATGCTGGCGCTCGTCGCCGGTGCCGGCGCGAACGCCGCCGAGCGCGTCAACGTGTACTCGGCACGCCACGACGCCTTGATCGAGCCGCTGCTCGAGCGTTTCACCGAGCAAACGGGCATCGAAACGGGGCTGGTCACGGGCAATGCCGACGCCATGCTCAAGCGCTTACAGGTCGAGGGCGAGGCCACCCCCGCCGACATCCTGATCACCGTCGATGCGGCCCGACTCCATCGCGCCAAGGCCGACGGCCTGTTCCAGGCCACCGACTCGGCCGCCTTACGCGAGGCCGTGCCGGGCCACCTGCGCGACCCGGACGCCGAGTGGTTCGGCTTATCCAAACGGGCCCGCGTGATCGCCTACAGCCCCGAGCGTGTCGATGCCTCGGCGCTGTCGACCTACGAGGCCCTCGCCGACGAGCGCTGGCAAGGGCGCATCTGCGTGCGCTCATCCGACAACGTCTATAACCAATCCCTGCTCGCCTCGATCATCGCCGCCCACGATCGGGCGTTCGCGCGCGACTGGGCCAGCGCCATCGTCGACAACATGGCGCGCCCGCCCCAAGGCGGGGATA
>CAYTWS010000114.1:4557-5860 GCA_964442145.1 uncultured Ectothiorhodospiraceae bacterium
TGGCTGGCGCGCACCAACTACGAGTACCCGGTGCGCCCGGGCACCGATGTGAGCGAGGCCGTCGGCGCCATCGGGCCGTATCCGTTCAACGCGGACACGGTCTCGCTGGGGCGCATCGGCGAGCTCAATCCGACCGCCGTGCGCCTATTCGACCGCGTCGGCTGGCGCTGATACCCGAGGCCGGGCCCCACACGACACGCCCGTCCGATGAGCTCCATCGCGCCTCCTCTACCGGCCGACGACTGGAGCGGCCGGCTACGCCGCCTCTGCCGCCCCGACCCGTGGACACTGGGCGTGCTATTGGTGGCCGCCGCTTGTGTCCTGCCGCTGATTACGGTCATCGCCTATTTGCTCCAGCCCGCCGGCGAGGTATGGCAGCACCTCGTCGACACGGTACTGGCGCGCTACGTCGTCAACTCGTTGTTGCTCGCCCTGGGCGTGGGCGTGGGCACGCTGCTGATCGGTGTGAGCACCGCTTGGCTGACGAGCATGTGCACGTTCCCGGGGCAACGCTTTTTCGGCTGGGCGCTGCTGCTACCGCTGGCCATGCCGAGCTACATCATCGCCTATACCTACACGGGTTTGCTCGAATACGCGGGGCCGGTGCAGGCGGCGCTGCGTGGCGCCACCGGTTGGGGGTACGGCGACTATTGGTTCCCGCCCATTCGCTCGCTCGGCGGGGCCATCGCCATGCTAACCCTGGTGCTCTACCCCTACGTCTATCTGCTCGCGCGCTCGGCGTTTCTGGAGCAGTCGGCGTCGGCTCTCGAGGTCGCGCGCACGCTGGGCTGTGGGGCATGGCGCAGCTTCTTCGTCATCGCGCTACCATTGGCGCGGCCCGCGATCGCCGCCGGCGTCTCGCTCGCCTTGATGGAGACGCTAGCCGAGTATGGCGCCGTCCACTTCTTCGGGGTATCGACGTTCACCACGGGCATCTTTCGCGCATGGTTCGGCATGGGTGACGCCGGCGCCGCTGCCCAGCTGGCCGCGTGCCTGCTGGGGTTCGTGCTCGTGCTGGTCGTCCTCGAGCGTGCCTCGCGTCGACGCGCGCAATACCATCAAGGCGCCGGGCGCTTCGATCCACCCGAATGGGCGCGTCTTCGCGGAGGGCGCGCGCTCGCGGCGATCGCGGCGTGCTCCCTGCCCCTGCTGCTGGGCTTCGTGGTGCCGGTGGCCCAGCTCGCCGTCTGGGCCATCGAGACCTGGCACGAGATGGTCGGAACCGAATTCGCCCGATTGGCGCTCAACAGCTTCGGTCTGGCCGTCGCCGCCGCCGGGGTGACCGTGGCCGTCGCCGCGTACC
>CAYTWS010000115.1:0-1442 GCA_964442145.1 uncultured Ectothiorhodospiraceae bacterium
AGATAAAGCTCGAGGACCCGGCGCTTGGACAGGACGGCCTCGAGCATCAGCGTGATCAACGCCTCCTGGCCCTTGCGCCACACACTCTGGCGCGGCGAAAGGAACAGATTCTTGGCGAGCTGTTGGCTGATCGTCGAGCCGCCTTGCACGATCTCGTCGGCGGCGAGATTGGCACGCAGCGCGCGGCGCAAGGCGCGCCAATCGAAGCCGTGGTGCGCCACGAAGTGCGCGTCCTCGGCGGCGACCACGGCGCGTTTGGTCCAGGGAGAGATCGCCTCGTACGGCGTCCAACGCTGCTGCACGGTCTGACCCTGGCGGCTGCGCAACGCCATGAACGCGCTCGCCTGCGGGTTGTGGACCGCGTAGTAGACTACCCAGCCCAGATACCAGGACTGCAACAGGAATACGCCGGCCACGGCCACGGCGACGGCGCCCACGGCGACGCGCACCGCGGACGCGCCCGGGCTCGCGGGTGCGCTCGACACCCCGCTCAGCCCGGTTGAGGCGTGAGCTCGCCGCACTGATCGCGGGCGAACGTCGCGGCCACCTGGCCCGCGTCGAGGCCCGCGCACAGGCTCACGTGGAGCTTGGCCAGGGCCGCCTCGCGCGTCATATCGGCACCGCCCACCAGGCCCGCTTCGGCGAGGGGGGTACTCGAGGCGTAGTGCCCCATTCGCACGGTGCCCTGCGCGCTGTCGGCGATGGCCGCGACCACGGTCCCGGCCGCCGTGGCGTCGCGGATGGCGTCGACGAAACCCGTGTCGGCGCCCGGCCCGATGCCGGCCGAATAGCCCTCCAAGAGCACGGCATCGGGGTGCGCCCGTGCCGAGACGGCCAGGGTCGTCCCATCGATGCCGGGGTAGACGGGCAACACACCGACGCGAACGCGTGTGTGGACGGCAGCCAGGTTGGGGCCGTCGACGTAGCCCCAATCGGGCTCGCTCGGCTCCATGGCCGCCGGTGTTTCCGCGGCCGCCAAGTCCGCCATGGGATCCTGGCACGGCGAGGTGAACGGTCGCTCGATCGTGCCGAAGCGCTTGGAGGTGCGATTGCCGCGAAGCAAGCGCCGCCCGAAGGCCACGGTGATGCCGGAGTCGATGCCGCAGCCGGCTACGCGCGATGCGTCCACGAGGTGGTTGAGCGCGTCGCCCTCGGGCGTGCCGAGTGGCTTGCGAGCGCCGGTGACGACCACGGGCCGGCCCAAGCCCGCCAATAGATACGACAGGGCCGAGGCGGTGTAGGCTAGGGTGTCGGTGCCGTGGATCACGATGAAACCGTCATACTCGGGCGCCCCGACGATGCAGCGAGCCAAGTCGTACCACACCGCCGGGGTGAGATCGGCGCTCGCCAACGGGGGCCAACCGTGATCGAGCCAGGTCAGCGTGGCGGGGGGCGTGTCGTGGGCCGCTGCAAGCGCGTCCTCGGCGCGCGTTGGCAGGTCG
>CAYTWS010000115.1:1452-3392 GCA_964442145.1 uncultured Ectothiorhodospiraceae bacterium
GGGGTCAGGCCCTGGTCGCTCGCCACCATGCCGAACGTGCCGCCGGTATAGATCACGCCGATCCGCGAGGGTCGTGTCGTCGCCGCCATCGCCTAGGCCCGGGATAGGGAGGCACGAGTGTAACGCCTGGCAGCCGCCCGGCCGAGGGGCCATGCCCGATCGGTGTCGCCACCGGCTGGCCACGTTGGCGCCGTTGGCACGGCGTTGCGGGCGGTTTTCGGCCCAGAGGCGCCTGCGATTGTGTACGATGTGCGCCACTCTCGACGCCGCCTCGCGTTGGGCCTGCGCCGCGTGATGCCGGTGCGGCTCCGGTATTACGCTGCCGTGCGGGCGTGGGCGTCGAGATCGGCATACTCGTTGCACCGGAACGTGGCAGCGACCGGCGTCGCATCCCGCTCGGTCCAACGGGCCGCTCGGTTCGGGAGATCGATGAGCGAAAAACGGCTGCTCGTACTAGACGGCGATACCCGGACCGCGTCGGTGGCCCGTGAAACCCTTGCGCGCGTCGGCCGCATCGACTCGGCGACCGATGCCGCCACTGCGCTGGAGGCGATCCATGCGGCGCCCCCGGATTTGATGATCGCCAACCCGGAGGCACCCGGTGTTGCCGAGGCTGGGGGCGTCGAGCGCGTGCGCGCGCGCACCGGTGACGCCGGTTTGGTCTTGATCCTATCGCCCGACGGCGATCCGGGCGGCGCCGCCCGCGGGATCTCGGGAACGGATCAACAGCGCTACGTCGCCGCGCCCGTCGTGGCGGAGGAGCTCGCGCGCGCGGTCGAGCAGGCTCTGGCCCTGCACCAGTTGCGTCGGGAGAATGCGCAGCTCCAGCGCACAGTGGCGACATTCAATGCGTGCCGGGCGCTGGGACGCTGCCTCGATCCGGGGACGGCCTTCGCCGAGGCCCTGGATCTGCTGCTGACCACGACGGGGCGTAGTCGCGGTTTGGCCCACTTCCGTCGCCCCGCAGTCCCGGGCGGTGAAGGGCTCATCTTTCGCGGGTTCAGCCGCAGCGAGGCGCGCCGGCTGCGCGGGACCCTGGGTACGACGGAGCCGTTGGGCCACGGCGCGGGGGCGCGACCGTCGGTGGTGTCCGCGAGCCCGCTGCACGGTTTACTCGCGGAGCTGGGTGTGGCGGAGCCGGGGTCGGCGCTGCTGGTGCCCTTGGCCGGCAGCGAGCGCGAGGCCGGGGTGGTGTACGTGTTCGACGACGGCGCCCCGTTCGCCGACGACGAGCTCGAGCTCGCCGCGGTTGTGGCACAGCAGGCGCAGGTGGCGCTCGAGAATGCCGAGCGCTATCAAGGCGCGAAGACGCGGGCGCTGATCGACGATGTGACGGGGCTGCACAATGCGGCCTACTTCCTCGAAGCCGCCGACCATGAGATCGAGCGCGCCGCCCGCTACGGGTTGCAACTGTCGGTGCTGTTTCTCGACATCGACCGCTTCAAGCGGGTCAACGATGCCCATGGCCACTTGATCGGTAGCGCCACCCTGCGCCACGTCGCCGCACGGCTACAGGATTGCGTGCGCCAGATCGATACCCTCGTGCGCTATGGGGGCGACGAGTTCACGATGCTGTTGACCGATACCACGCCCGAGGCCGCCCTGACCGCGGCCGAGCGCATCCGCAACGCGGTCGCCGGCGCCCGCTTCAGCGACGATCAAGGCAATGAAGTGTCGGTGACGGCGAGCATCGGTGTCGCCTGCTATCCCCACGACAGCAAGGGCCGTGACGAGCTCGTCGATCTGGCGGACAAGGCGATGTACCGCGCCAAATCGATCGGCCGCAACCGCGTCGCTCAGGCCAGCGAGCTCGACGTCGAGTAGGCCCGCGTCGCCGCAGCGCGGAAGCGCGGAGGCGATGCGGGCGGGGTGCCCGCACGACCCATGTGCGGCATCGCGCCCCGCCCGCCTTGGCGGGCGCCAAGACGGGCCTACCTTGT
>CAYTWS010000115.1:3492-5856 GCA_964442145.1 uncultured Ectothiorhodospiraceae bacterium
GGGCGGGGTCAGCCCCGGCTGATATCGCCGCGGAAACCCAGCTCGCGCGCCCGCGTCCGGATCGCGGCATCGTCGGAGGCGTTCCAGGTGGCGCCGATGGGTTGGCGCATGACCAGCCGCCACGCGCGGATGGGCACGCGGTAGCCGGAGCGCAGCTGCCCCCGTCCCCCAACCCGTTGGGCTGCGCTATCGTCGCGAATGGAGCCGATGGTGGCATAGTCGCGGACCAGCTCCGTCACAGCACGCTCGAGCTCGTCGTCCTGGACATGGAAGCGCCAGTCGGTGGGGATCTCGATCCAGGCATACTCGCCGCGGCGGACACAGCGCCACTCGGGCGCCAGCTCTTCGAGGTAGAGGTCACGCACCCGCGGCTCGAACGTATCGTCGCACCAATACCAGCCCTCGCGCCCCCGGCGCAGGGTTCCGCCCAGCTCACGGATCTCGGGCAGTGTAATCGACATGGCGTCGTCGCCGTGACAAGCAAACCGCGGATCGGCCGCGACCGGCCCTCGAGCCAGCTGTCGGGGCGATGGGCTCGGCCATTATAGGCGGATGCCGCGGCCCGACGTAACGCCGGTGCGGCGCCGCGACGGGCTACGACGCGCAGCGGCGCTTCGCAGCCCGCCGTGCACGTGCGGGCGCATCATGCGGCGGCGGCGAGGAGACCGACCTTGTCGCGCTCGGCGGCCGCGAGACCTCGCTGGCGATGGTCGTCGCCCATCTGCAGCCCTTCTGCGATGACGACATCGACCGCCTCGAAGCCGAGCAAGCCGAGGAAGCTGCGCACGTGCGGGATCTGGTGGTCGCTGCCCGCATCGTGGACGCCGCCGCGGGCGGCGAACACCCGGGCCCGTTTGCCCTCGAGCAAGCCCTCGGGCCCGCTCGCGGTGTAGCGGAACGTGCGACCGGCGCGAGCCACGTGATCGAACCATGCCTTCAGCGGCGACGGCACGCCGAAGTTGTACATCGGCAGGCCCAGGACCAGCTCGTCGGCCCACTCGAGCTCCTCGATCAAGCGGTCGGCCAGCGTTGCCGCTTCGCGTTGCTGGGTGCCGCGCTCGGCGACGGGGGTGAGCGCTGCCTGAAACACGCTCGCTGTCAGATGGGGCACGGGCTCGGTCGCGAGGTCGCGGCGCACGTGCTCGAGGCGTGGCGCGTGCGCGCGTCGCTGTGCGACGAAGTCGTCGGCGAGTCGCGACGAGACACCGTCGTCGCCGAACAGGGAGCTGTTGATCTGCAGTACGCGGGTCATCGATGGTCTCCAATGTTTTGCCGCAGCGCCACGATAGATCGACACATTCACTTTTTCGCGGCAAAATCTCGCCTCTAATAATCGAATGAGTCGATCAATGGCGGACACGGGGCCGCGCACGACCCTGGACCAATGGCGCGTGCTACAGGCGGTCGTCGATCACGGCGGCTTCGAGGCGGCGGCCGAATGGCTCAATCGCAGCCAGTCGTCGGTGAGCTACGCTGTGCGCCAATTGGAGAGACAGCTGCCCGTCGCCGTATTCCAGCGCAGTGGGCGCAAGGCGGAGCTGACGGCGGCGGGCCAGGCCTTGCTGACCCGCGCGCGGGCATTGGTCGACGAGGCCCGCGGGCTGGAACGCTATGCCGCGACGTTGGCTCGCGGTTGGGAGGCCGAGGTCACCCTGGCGGCCGACATCATCGCGCCACCCGGTTTCGTGATGCCGGCGCTGGCGACGTTCAGCGAGACCGCGCCCGAGACGCGCGTGCGCGTGCTGGAGACCGTGCTGACGGGCACGACCGACGCCATCGTGGACCGCCAGGCCGACGTCGCGCTCATCGCCGCTCACGCGCCCCCGGGGTTCCTGGGGGAGCCCCTGTTCGATGTCGAGTTTGTCGCCGTCGCCCATCCGGCGCATCCGCTCAATCGCCTCGAGCGGCCCGTCACCGATGCCGATCTGCGTACCCACCGCCAGATCGTCATCCGCGACACGGGCCGTCAGGGCCGGGATTCGGGCTGGCTGGGCTCGCCACAACGCTGGACGGTGTCGCACGTGCACACCTCGGTGGCGGCGCTGGAGCAAGGCATGGGCTTCGCTTGGATCCCCCGCGACATCGTCGCCGATGCCCTGGCGGCCGATCGGCTGCGCCCGCTCGCGTTGGCGCAGGGCGGCAGTCGGCGCGTCACCCTGCATCTGGTCGTGGTCGATCCGGATGCGGCGGGGCCGGCTGTGCACGCCTTGGCCGACGCGCTACGGGCCTGCGCCCGGCGCCACGAGCGCCAGCGAGCGCGCCCGGGCGCGTCATGACGCTCACGGCCTGGCTGGCGCTGGTGGCGGTGTGTGCGCTCGGGGCGGCGTCACCCGGGCCCAGCCTGATCGTGGTCGCGGGCCACGC
>CAYTWS010000116.1:0-5028 GCA_964442145.1 uncultured Ectothiorhodospiraceae bacterium
CGCCCTCGCGCACGAACGCCATCTCCATGTCGAGCTGGGTGAACTCGGGCTGGCGATCGGCGCGCAGGTCCTCGTCGCGGAAACAGCGCACGATCTGATAATAGCGATCGATGCCGCCGACCATGAGCAGCTGCTTGAACAGCTGCGGCGACTGCGGCAGCGCGAAGAACGAGCCGCGATGGATGCGGCTGGGCACGAGGTAGTCGCGTGCGCCCTCGGGCGTCGCGCGGGTGAGCATGGGCGTCTCGACGTCGACGAAATCCTCGGCCTCGAGGCCGCACCGGATGCGGCTGGTGATGGCCCCGCGCATGCGCAGGCGCTGCTGCATCTCGGGGCGGCGCAGATCGACGTAGCGGTATTTGAGGCGATGCTCCTCGCCCACGTCCCACTCGTCGAGCTGGAACGGCGGCGTCTTGGCGCGGTTGAGCACGGCCGTCTCGGTGACCGCCACCTCGATCCAGCCGGTGTGGAGCTCGCCGTTCTCGGTGCCCTCGGGCCGGCGCCGAACCCGCCCCGTCACCTGGACGACGTACTCGGGGCGGATCTGCTCGGCGATGGCGAAGGTCTCGGCGTCGGCCGGGTCGAACACGACCTGGACCAGGCCCGAGTGGTCGCGTAAATCGACGAAGATGACACCGCCGTGGTCGCGGCGGCGATGAACCCAGCCGGCCAGCTCGACCTCATGATCCAGAGCGCTCGTATCGACGACGCCGCAATAATGGCTACGCATGACGGGGTTCGCGGGGAAGCAAAAGAAGGCGGGAGGGTATCGGCGCGGCCCGCTCGCATCAAGCGCACGCCAGCGACGCGCCCCCGCCGCGGGCAAACCGAGTCACCGGCGTGGTTGCCCGCCCCGGTTCGCGGCCGTAGCCTCGCGCGCATGGCCGAGGCGCGCACCATCCTGATCACGGGCTGCTCCAGCGGCATCGGGGCCCATTGCGCCCAGGCGCTACAGGCGCGCGGCTGGCGCGCGTTCGCCACGGCGCGTCGTGCCGAAGACGTCGAGCGCCTGCGCGCGCAGGGCCTGGAGGCGCTCACCCTGGACCTCGACGACTCCGACAGCATCCAAGGCGCCGTCGATGAGGTCCTGGCGCGCACCGGGGGGCGCCTGGACGCGCTGTTCAACAACGGTGCCTACGGGCAACCGGGCGCGGTGGAGGATCTGCCGCGCGACGCGCTCCGGGCGCAGTTCGAGACCAACCTGTTCGGCTGGCTCGAGCTGACCAACCGCGTCATCCCGGTCATGCGCGCCCAGGGCCACGGCCGTATCGTCCAGAACTCGTCGCTGTTGGGTTACGTCACCCTCAAGTGGCGCGGCGCCTACAACGCCAGCAAATTCGCGCTCGAGGGCTTGACCGATACGCTGCGCCTGGAGCTCGCGGGCACGGGCATCCACGTCGTGCTCATCCAACCGGGGCCGATCGCGAGCCGCTTCCGCGACAATGCCATCGCGGCGTTCCAGCGCTGGATCGATCCCGAGCGCAGCCCGCACCGCGCCCACTATGAGGCCGCACGCCAGCGCCGTGAGCGCGGTGGTGCCAAGACGCCGTTCGAGCTCGGCCCCGAGGCGGTGCAAAAGCGCCTGGTGCATGCCCTGGAGCATCCGCGGCCGAAGCCGCGCTACCCGGTGACCTTGCCCGCCCGTCTGTTCGCCTGGCTCCGCCGGTTGCTATCCACGCGCATGCTCGATCGCATACTCGCCCGGGTCAGCGAGTGAGGGTCTACGGCGTCAGCCCCCGGGCCGCCTGGAGGGCACGCATCCGCTCGTCGGCGGCCTCGGGGGACAGCGGCTCCAATCCATCGGCGGTGACGCCATGGATGGCCGCCTCGCTGACGACGAAATCCATCGCCACATCGTGGGACTGCGGATGGATGGTGCGCATCCGCGCGACCTCATAGCCCAGTGCGATCGTGACCGGCTTGGGCTCGAGGGCGGCCAGCGTCCGGTCGAAATAGCCACCACCGTAGCCCAAGCGATAGCCGGCCCGGTCGAAGCCGACCACGGGCACGATGACCGCCGACGGCGTGATCGACGCGGTGTCGGTCGGATAGGGGATATCGTAGACCCCGCGCGCCAGCGCGACGCCGGGCCACCATTCGCGAAAGATCAAGGGCGTGCGCGGCGCCACCACGACGGGCAGCGCCGCCCGACTACCCCGCCGCCGCCAATGGCGCACGGCGAAGCGCGGGTCCGGCTCCCCGGCGAACGGCCAGCAGAAGGCGACCGGGGTGCCGCCGATGGCGCCGAAGCCTTCCTGCAATCCCGCATCGATAGCGCGTTTGCGGCGCTCGCGCTCCGCCTCGGGCAAGGCCCGGCGTGCCGCCAACAGGCAGCGCCGCGCGTCACGCCGCCAAGCGGCCCAATCGAACGCGGTGAGCCCCTCGTCGCCGCTCACGTGGACCACTCCACCGGCGTCCCGATCGACAAGCCCAGCTGCGCCTGAGCGCTACCTCGATTCACCGCGATCTCGACCAGACCGAGCGAATTCACCAGCCAAAGCGGCGCCCCCGGGGCCGCATCGGCGAAGGTGCGCCCTGGCTCGAGCCGCCGGTGGCCGACCCACAGGCACCGCCCCGGCTGCGCCGGCGCGCGTAGACCGGTCATGGCGTTGCCGAAGGCATCGCAATAGACCACACCGGGGTAGTCGCGTTCGGCCCCCGCTTCGATCGGTGCCGCCATGGGCTCACCGGGCACCGGGCGATCCTGTGCCAGCTCGGCGGCCACTGGGGCGAACAGGTCGCGGCCGTGGAACGTCGCCGAGCGACCCGTGGGCGCGCGCGTGATTCGCCACCAGCGCGTGTGGTCAGCGCGCGCCGCGACCACGTCGAACAGCCCGTTCGCGGGCCCCACGAGCCAGCGCCCGTCCGCCTCGACGACGACCGCCTCACGCGCCGTGCCCACCCCGGGGTCGACGACGCCGACGATCACACCCCCCACGGGCCAGTCGCGCGCCAACGCCGCGAGCAGGTGCCCGGCCGCGACCGGGGCGAAGCGCGGCGCATCGTGCATCAAGTCGATCACGGGCTGCGCTGGTTCGCGACGCGCCAGTACGGCCCGCATCTGGCCCGTATAAGGCCCGTTCCAGCCGAAGTCGGTGAACAGCGCGATCATGCCCGCTCAATCGGCGTAGCGCTCGGCGAGCGCGTGATACCGATCGAAGCCGACCGCCTGGGTGAGCTCGGCGAAGTCGAGGACGTTGCTCGCGAGCCCGCCGGCGGCGATCTGGGTGAGGCTCTCGCGCATCGCCCGGATCGCGGCGGAGAGCTGGGTCAGCGGGTAGACGGCAATCGCGTAGCCCAAGGCCTCGAGCTCGTCGGGCGGCAGCACCGGGGTCCGCCCGTGCTCGATCATGTTGGCCATCTTGGACCCCGGTACCTCGCGGCAGTAGCGCGCCATCTCGTCGGCGTCCTCGGGCGCCTCGAGGAAGGTGATGTCGGCGCCGCGCTCGGCGAACAGGCGCGCACGCTCGAGTGCCTCGTCGAAGCCCAAGGGTCCGCGCGCATCGGTGCGCGCCATGATCAGAATGTCGGCGCCGGCATCGCGCGCATCCAGGGCCGCTTGCAGCCGGGTCAGCGCCTCGCCGCGTGCGACGACCTGCTTACCACTGGTATGGCCGCAGCGCTTCGGGATGACCTGATCCTCGATCATGATGGCGGCGAAGCCGGCGCGGGCGTAGCCGTCGACGGTGTAGCGCACATTGACCGCATTACCGAAGCCCGTGTCGCCGTCGCCGATTACGGGCAGGCGCGTCGCGCCGCAGATCTCGCGGCCGCGCTCGAGCATGTCGCCCAGCGACATCAAGCCCGTGTCGGGCGCGGCCAGCCGCGATGCCGAGGCGGCGAAGCCGCTCATGAAGGCCAGCGGGAAACCGGCCTCCTCGATCAACCGCGCCGACATCGCGTCGAAGCAGCCCGGCATCTGCAGCAACCGGCCTTCATCGAGCCGTGCGCGTAAGCGATCGGCAGGGGTTTCGCTGGCCATGGTGTCGCTCCGCTGGGATCGTCTTCGGGGCCACCGGGGCGCGGCGCCTCGCGCGATTGTACTCATCTTGCGAGCGCTATTGTCAGCTCCCCCTGGGCGAACGCCGCGCGCGTGCGCGTGTGTGATAGTGCATAACAACTTGTGGGACAGGCCCGCGTGGGGCAAAATTCCCCGCCACACAATGCGATGCGCACGCCCATGGGCGTGCGCCCGACCCGCCGGAGGAGCGATTACCGTGGAAGCCGAACGCGAAGCGATGGAATACGATGTCGTGATCGTCGGCGCCGGCCCGTCCGGGCTCGCCGCCGCGATCCGGCTGCGCCAGCTCGCCGAGAGCAGCGGCAACGACATCAGCGTCGCCGTGCTCGAGAAAGGCTCCGAGGTCGGCGCCCACATCCTCTCCGGCGCCGTGCTCGAGCCCACCGCCCTCAACGAGCTCATCCCCGACTGGAAGGACAAGGGGGCGCCGCTGAACGCGCCCGTCACCGACGAGCGCTTCATGCTGCTGGGCGCGAACAAATCGATGAGCGTGCCCATCCCGCTGCTGCCGCACCAGATGCACAACGACGGCAACTACGTCGTCTCCATGGGCAACGTCTGCCGCTGGATGGCCGAGCAGGCCGAGGGCCTCGGCGCCGAGATCTATCCGGGCTTCCCGGCCCAAGAGGCGCTGTTCCACGACGACGGCAGCATCAAGGGCGTGCGCACGGGCGACATGGGCATCGATCGCAACTGGCAGCCCAAGGACTCGTACGAGCCCGGCATCGAGCTGCATGCGAGCTACACCTTGTTCGCCGAGGGCTGCCGCGGCCACATCAGCAAGCAGCTCATCGAGCAGTTCGGCCTGCGCGAGCACAGCGATCCCCAGACCTATGGCATCGGCCTCAAGGAGCTCTGGGAGATCGACCCGGAAAAGCACAAGCAGGGCACGGTCGTGCACACGGCCGGCTGGCCCATGGATACCAAGACCTGGGGCGGCTCCTTCCTCTATCACCTGGAGGACAATCAGGTCTACGTCGGCTACGTCGTCGGCCTCGACTACGCCA
>CAYTWS010000116.1:5038-5823 GCA_964442145.1 uncultured Ectothiorhodospiraceae bacterium
CCAACCCACATCTCAACCCGTTCAAGGAGTTCCAGCGCTTCAAGACCCACCCGGCGATCCGCGAGACCCTCGAAGGGGGGCGGCGCGTGGCCTACGGCGCACGCGCCCTCAACGAGGGCGGCTTCCAGAGCGTGCCCCAGCTCGCCTTCCCCGGCGGCGCCTTGATCGGCTGCTCGGCCGGTTTTCTGAACGTGCCCAAGATCAAGGGCAACCACACCGCGATGAAGACGGGCATGCTCGCCGCCGAGAGCATCAGCGAGGCGCTCAAGCAGGGCGACGATGCGCCGCAGACGCTGACCAACTACGAGGCCGCCTACCGCGAGTCCTGGGTCCACCGCGAGCTCTACGAGGCGCGTAACTTCCGACCGGCCGCGGCCAACTACGGCATGGTGCTGGGCTCGCTCTACAGCGGCATCGATCTCAAGCTGTTCAACGGCAAGCTCCCGTGGACGCTGCACCACAAGCACGCCGACCACGAGACGTTGAAGCCGGCCGCGGGGATGCCGAAGATCGAGTATCCCAAGCCGGACGGGATCGTCAGCTTCGACCTCAACTCGAGTGTCTATCTGACCAACACCTATCACGAAGAGGATCAGCCGGTGCACCTGACCCTCAAGGACGACTCGATCCCGGTCAATTACAACCTGGCCTACTACGACGAGCCGGCGCAGCGCTATTGCCCGGCCGGGGTCTACGAGATCGTCACCGACGACAGCGGCCATCCCGCGCTGCAGATCAACGCGCAGAACTGCATCCACTGCAAGACCTGCGACATCAAGGACCCG
>CAYTWS010000117.1:0-5820 GCA_964442145.1 uncultured Ectothiorhodospiraceae bacterium
CATGCAGGTCTCCATCTCGCCGGCGTAGGAGATGAGCTCGACCCAGTCGATGCGTAGACTCAATCCGCGCTCGCGCGGGCTGGGCTCGATCAGCGCCGCCCCGGCCCCATCGGATAGCATCCAGCGCAGGAAGTCCTTTTCGAAGGCGAGCTCCGGGCGTGCCTCGATCGCTTCGGCATCCTGGTCGGTGTCCGCGTTGAAGTTCTCGGCGCGCAGGATGGGTGAGGCCAGCTCGGAGCCCGTTGCCACGGCCCGTTGGTGCTCTCCGGTGGCGACGCTCATCCAAGCGTATTTGAAAGCGCTCACCCCGGAAAGGCAAATGCCCGCGGTGCCGATGGCCTCCGTGGCTGCCAGGCCGAGCTCGCCTTGGACCATGAGCCCGTGATGCGGGGCGATCTGGTCGGCGATGGTGGTGCCCGCCGCTAGGCACTCGAGCTGCTCCAGCGCGAAGGCGTCGTCGGCGAGGCCGCGAACGGCCTCGGCGGTCAGGCCCGCATTGCTGTGGGTGAACGCCAGCGTCTCGGGATCGATGGCGTAATGGCGCGAGCGGATGCCGTTGCTTCGCAATATGGTGCGGCGAACGCGCGACGGTTTGGGGCCGACTTGGCCGAGGATGCGCTCCATGGCGTCGTTGTCGACCGGCTCGTTGGGCAGGAACGATGCCAGGTTCGTGATGTAGGCCTTGCTCGCCGTCATGCTGTGGAGTCCAATCGCTCGGTCGATTCACCCGAAGGACCGGCATAATACCGCCTTTGGCGCTGTATGCGCTCGCGGGTCAAGGGCGCGATGGCGCGCTTGATCACGGCACTGACCGGCACCACCGTCAGGATCAGCAGCGTGAGGAACACGACGTAGACACCGAGCGCGGCGCGCCGGCGGGGCGCGCCGGGTGGGCCCAGCGCGCGCAGCAGCGCGCCCCAGATGCGGAAGCTGCGATGGGCAATGCGCTCGGAGGCGATCATGTGCTCGTTAACCTGGACCGCCCCCAGGCCTTGTAGCATCGGGCGGGTGTCGTCGCGAGCGCGGTCGGGTAATTGGTCGGCGATGGCGCGGCCGAAGCGGGCTGCGCCGTCGATGTCGGCCTGTGGGACACCGGCAGCCGGGATCAAACCGCCCAGGAAAGGGCCGCGCCGCCCCGTAAGAACCCACACGGGAGTCGACACGAACGTGGCGGCACTGTGGGCCCGGTCGGTGAACACGACATTGTCCACCAGATGGGCCCCCAGCTCGCCGATGCGTCGCTTGAACGCCTCGTGCGCGCTTAGCCACATATTGCGACAGCCCACGATGGAGACCACGGGGCAGCCGTTGAACCAGTTCCGTGCGTTGGGGTGCTGCAGCAATGCCATCGCCGGCATCGACGGCGACAGGAACCATACCTGGTAGCCGAATAGGATTAGGTCGAACCGGGCGTCGGGATCGAGCCCCGGCTCGATGATGGGCCGTGGCTCTTCGTAGACGCATTCGGGGAACGTGTCGAAGAACGCCCAGAACGGCCAAGGGAACGGGAATGGACGTTCCGGCTGGAGATGCAGCTGCGTGACCTCGATATCGGAAGACGCCCGTAACGGCGCCAGCACCGACTCGAGCAGGTCGGTGAGCTGGCCGGTCTGGGAATAGCCGATCGCCAATACACGTTTCTTCGTCGTCATCGACGCGAGTCGTCCCATGGTGGTGATGGTGAGGGTGTGCACGGCAGCCCCTGAGCGGCGCGCGAGGCCATTCGGAGGCGCGCCCTCAACCGAGAGCCCAGTAGGCGATAGGATACGCGCGCGAGCGCCTGGCGTGAATCTTGCTGCGGCCGCAGCAGGGGCGCTCGGGCGCATGCGCTATTGCGCGTACGGGCCTCCAGGGTAGCGCCGACGACGAGGGGCGGGTCACGCGAGCACGCTCAGCGTCACCGGGCCGCGGCTCGCGCTGATCGGCTCGCTTCTCAGGCGTGGGGAAATTCGATATCCTCCTGGCGAGGCGGCATTCTTTCGTCACCCCCGTACAGTGCCTCGCGCTCGGCCGTAGAAACCCGTCTGCGACACGCTCCGGCGTCGGCGCCGCGCGCCACCCACCTCGGCGATGTATCCGCTGGAGGTGCATGGCCGGCTGGTGCGTGCGGGAGATGGCGGCGAATCGGCCCATGGGGCGGGTGGCTCGCCGCAGCGCGCTTTCGCGAACCCGGGGAATGCCCATGGCGCAGGATGAGCAGGAGCTGTTGCACCAGCTTCGGGCGATATTGGTCGAGATGTTCGATCTCGACGAATCCCAGATCGTCCCGCAAGCACGCCTGTATGAGGATCTCGACATCGACAGCATCGACGCGGTCGATCTCGTTACGCGGCTGAAGGAGCTCACCGGGACGCGGGTCCAGCCCGAGGACTTCAAGTCGGTGCGCACGGTGCAGGACGTCGTCGAGGTCACCGCGAAACTCTTACGGGACGGCTGATGTCTCGTTGGCTGGTGGCCGTGGTCGGCGTTGCCGCGGCCGCTTATCCCCTCATCGTGTATTTTTCCCTGGAGTTGCTCTCGGTCAACACGCTCGGCTTGATGCTACTGGGACTGGCGATGGCCCGGTTACTCCTGGCTCGGCGAGCGCAGCAGGATCCCTGGCTCGTCGTCGCCACGGTCGGCGCCATGGCCCTGGCTGGTGGCTACACGCTCGTGGGCGAGGGTGCCCTCGGGGTGCGCCTGTATCCCGTGTTGATGAGTGGCGCCATGCTCGCCCTGTTCGCGTGGTCGTTGACCCGGGAGCAAAGTATCATTGAGCGCTTCGCCCGTCTGGTGCATCGGGATCTCTCGCGTGAGGCGATCCGGTATACGCGACGGGTAACCATGATCTGGTGTGGCTTTTTCGCGCTCAACGGGGCAATCGCGTTGTGGACGGCGCTCGAGGCGAGCTGGGCCGTTTGGACGCTTTACAATGGGCTGGTCTCGTATGCGCTGATCGCTGCGCTGCTGCTGGCCGAGCTATGGTTTCGCCAGCGCGTGGCCCCGGTGCGAACCTCGTGATCGGGCCCGCTCGGATCACGCCGACCGCAGGGTCCGTCCGATACCCGAGTTCATAGGAGCAGGCGATGAGTCGTTCCCGCGATACGGACGGCTGTCACGACGACCGACGCCGCCAGGCGCCTTCGGGCGGTGGAGGCGACGAGGCAGGGCCGGGCGAGCCCCATCGGTTGCCCCAAGTGGCGGCCATCGATGCCGCCGGCGATCCGGCACGGCTGGATCTGGTGGTGCCGCATGACCTCGCTTGCTTGCAGGGGCACTTCCCGGATATCGCGATCGTCCCGGGCGTGGCCATGATCGGCTGGGCGGAGTACTTCGCCCGCGAGATCTTGGGCTGCGAGGGCGCGTTGCACGAGTTGGAGCGGCTCAAATTCAATCAGCTGGTGCGCCCGGGGCGCGCGCTGGTTTTGAAGCTCGCCCACCCACGGCCGGCCGGGGATGGCTACGAAGTGGCCTATCGCTTCCAGTCACCCACCGATGGCCGGGATCTGGCCTCGGGGCGACTCATTTTCCACTGATTGTCGCGTAAGCCGTTGGGGCCGTCCATGGAGGAAAACTGGATTGCCGAAGTCCGCCGCGAGATCCCATTTCACGATATCGACGTGATGGGGGTGGTGTGGCACGGCCATTATGCCAAGTACTTCGAATACGCTCGCACGGAGCTTTTCCGCCGAATCGGTTACGACTTTGAGCAGATGAAGGCATCCGGCTACGCGTGGCCGGTCATCGAATTCCAATTACGCTACGCGCAGCCCATGGTCTATGGCCAACGAATCGTGGTGCGCGCTTCGATCGTCGAATATGAGACCCGGCTGCGCATCGACTACACGATCCGCGATGGCGACAGCGGGCGCCGAGTGACACGCGGTCACACCATCCAAGTGGCGCTGGACTCGACCACTTGGGAAATGTGTTTCGTCTCACCGAACGTCCTCTTCGACAAGCTCGGCGTGTCGGCTTCGTGACACGCGCTACGCTCGCCTTGCTGGGCCTGTTGCTGGCCGCAGTCGGGTCGCCGAGGGGCGGCGGCGATGCGCTTGTGCCAACGCTGACCCGGCACACGATCACCGTTGGCGAGTTCACCCAGGAGCGCCACATCGCCGACCTCGAGCGCCCGGTGAGGTCGTCGGGGCGATTCGTCTATCACGCGGACCGCGGCGTGCTTTGGGTGGTCGAGTCGCCGGTGGCGTCGCGCCTCGTCATCGATTCGAGCGGCGTCTACCAGGACGGCGAGCGCGTCGCGGGGCGAGGCGTGCTCGCCGCGATCCGGCCGCTTTTCGGGGCGCTGTTCGGCGGCGATCGAGCGGCGCTGGAGCAGCGTTTCCGCATCGAGCGGACACAACAGGGCGCGGGGTGGGCGCTGCGGCTGATACCCAAAGGGGCCGCCCTGGCCCGAGCGATCGACGCCATCGAGATCACCGGCGAGGAGCGCCCGCGTTCGGTCACCCTCCGGGGCGCGGACGGCAGCCGCACGGTGCTGACATTCGACGCGATCGCCCACCCGGAGAGCCTAACGCCAGCGAGCCGGCGGGCATTCGACCGTGGCGGATGAGCCTTCGGCATCGCCGGGGCTGCGCCACGGGCGCCGCGTAGCGCTTTGGTTGGTCCTGATGGCGCTATTCGCCGTTGTCGCAGGCTCGCGTTGGCCGGTCGAGGGCGATTGGCTGCGCACGGACGTGCGGGCGCTGCTGCCGTCCCCCGAGCGGGGGCCGCCGCGGGTCGCCGAGGCCGCGCGCCGCTTGGCGCAGCCGTTCGAGCGCGAGACCGTTTGGCTGGTCGGACACGAGCGGCGCCAGCGCGCTGTCGAAGGGGCTAGGACCCTTGCCGATCGCCTCGCCGCCAGCGATGTGTTCACCGACGTAGAGGCCGAGGTTCGAGCCGAGTCGGTCCAGTCGCTGGCACAGGCCCTGCGGCCCTATCGCCACGGCCTGATCGCACCCCACGATGCCCGGGCTTTGGCCGAGCAGCCGCAAGCGTTTCTGCAGCGGCGCCTGGCATCGCAGTACAGCTTGGTCGGCGCGGCGGGTGGCGGGATGGCCGAGGACCCGCTGGGGTTGTTCCGCCGCTTTGTCGAGCGCGGCTTGGATACGCGCGCGGGTGGCGATGTCGTCGGCGGCGTCGCCGTGGTCTCGGGCTCGGCGCGTGACTACGCGATCGTCACCGCTGCGGTCGAGCAGGCCGCCTTCCAAGCACGCGCGGAGCCGCCGTTGCTGCCGGTATGGCGGGATGCGCTGCAATGGAGCGAGGCCCAGCGGCTACGGCTCCACGCCACGGGTGCCCCCCTGTTCGGCGCCCATGCCTCGGCCAACGCCCACGCCGAGATGACGCTCATCGGGGGTGTCTCCGTGCTCGCCATCGTGGCCCTGCTGTTGGCGCGGTTGCGGTCGCTGCGGCCTCTTTGGCTGACGCTGGTGGTGATTGCGGCCGGTGTCGGGTGCGGCTTGGCCGCCGCCATTGCCGTTTTCGGCGAGATGCACCTGATCACCCTCGTCTTCGGCGCCACGGTGATCGGGGTGTCGGTCGACTACGCGTTCCACTATCTTGCCGATAGCCTGCGACCCGGCTGGACACCGCGAGCGGGGCTGCGCCACGTATTGCCCGCGCTGCGACTGGCGCTCGGGACCAGTATTTTGGCTTTTCTCTCGCTGGCGCTGGCACCTTTCCCGGCGCTGCGTGAGGTCGCGGTGTTCATCACCGGGGGGTTGCTCGGTGCGTGGCTCACGGTGGTGTTGCTGCTGCCGGCGCTGGTCCGGCCACCGCCGAGGGCGCCGGCCCCGCGGAGCCATAGGCCGCTGCGGGCGCCACGTGCGGCGTTCACCGTAG
>CAYTWS010000118.1:0-5779 GCA_964442145.1 uncultured Ectothiorhodospiraceae bacterium
TGACCAAGATCGCCAACGACCTGCGCTGGATGAACAGCGGCCCGCTGGCGGGTCTGGGCGAGATCGCGCTGCCGGCGCTGCAGCCCGGCTCGTCGATCATGCCGGGCAAGGTCAATCCGGTGATCCCGGAGTCGGCGGCGCAGGTCGCGGCCCAGGTCACCGGCAACGATGCCACGATCACGGCCGCGGGCCAGTCGGGTAACTTCCAGCTCAACGTCATGCTGCCGGTGATCGGGCACAACCTGATCCAGTCGATCGAGCTGCTGGCCAACACCGTACACAACCTCGCCGACAAGGCGATCGCCGGCTTCACCGTCAACGATGCCAATCTGCGCGAGGCGCTGGAGCGCAATCCGATCCTGGTGACCGCGTTGAACGCCGTGATCGGCTATGAGCAGGGCGCGGCGATCGCCAAGAAGGCCTACGCCGACGGGCGCCCGCTCATCGAGGTCGCGCGCGAGATGACCGATCTGTCCGAGGACGAGCTCAAGGAGCTATTGGATCCGGCGCGCCTGACCCAGGGCGGGCTGGTCCGCTGACGCGGTATGCGCCGTAGGGGCGGGGTGATCGGCCAGCCTCCTAGTCGAGCGGCTCGCGCGTGGCGAAGACGGTGATCTCCGCGCGGTCGTGATAGAGCTGCTTGGCGCGCCAGCGCCCCGCGGGAGGCAGGGCCGCATCCAGGGTGGCGAGCTCGTCGCGCACCGTGCGCCAACGCTGCTTCATGGGCAGCTTCAGGTTGAACACGGTGTGGCGGCAGTCGCCGCGCTCGAGCCATTGCGCCACCAGGCGCACGATGCGCCGCGGCTGCTCGACCATGTCGCAGACGAGCCAGTCGACGGGCCGGCGGGGCCGGTAGCGGAAGCCGTCGACGCGGTGATGGCGGATGCGCTCGTGATCGCGCGCGGTCGGCGTCAGGCGGGCGCCGTCGACGGCGTCGACGGCCACGCCGCGCTCGGCGAGGAACCAGCTCCAGCCGCCCGGGGCCGCGCCCAGGTCGACGGCACTGCGCCCGGGGCGCAGCCAGCTCGCCCGCTCCGACTCGCCCAAGAACAGCTGCAGCGCTTCCTCGAGCTTGACCACGGAGCGGCTGGGCGCGGCCTTGGGCACCTTGAGCCGCGGTATGCCGCCGGGCCAGGGCGCGCTGTTGTGCGGACTGGACAAGCCCACGCGCGCGCTGTCGCCGCTGGTGAGCACGACGTGGAGCACCGGCGCATTGGTGCGCCGCTGCACGCCGGCGGCGGTCAACGCCGCCTCGATGGGGCGGTGCAGTGCCTTGGCCAAGCGCGCCAGGGGCCGGCCGGTGTCGCTGTCGGGGTGCTCGACGCGCAGCTCGCGGTAGCCGTCGATGTGTGCGGCGGCCGCCCGGGCCAGCGGGCTCGCGCGGTCGCCCGTATCCAATGCGCTCGGCCGCGCGAGCACGGCGAGCCACTGGCGCGTGAACACGAGCGAGGCGAACGCGATGGCCGACTCCAGGCGCGCGAGATCGCCGTCGACCGTGGGGTGGAACTCGCTCCAGCCGTCGCCGTTGCGGCACCAGCCGCCGACCCCGATGCGGGCGGCGCGCTCGGTGAGCTCGGCGCAGCAATCGCGCTCCATACCGGGGCGGCACAGTGCCAGGACGGCGTCGGCTTGGGGGTGGGCGCGCATGGCGCGCAAGCCTAGACCAACGAGCCGGCGAACGCAGCCCGGAGGGGTCGGCCACGGCAGAGCGTTGCGTTTTGCACTAGAATCAGGGCGCGCGCCGTGGCGCTCGTGGGGGCCATACCGTCTCGAGCCACGGCGGTGAGCGGGCGGACGGCGACCACACTGATCGTCCCCGCTGCGAATCCCAATCTCCCCTCTCAAAGGAGTCGTGCTGATGCGACGTAGCAAGCTCGTAGTGGCGCTGATGGGCGGCGCCCTGGCCGTCGCCGGATGTTCCACCGTCAGCCCGGAGCCGGGCGCCGAGAAGATCGAGGTGCTCGAGGCCGAACGCACGGACAAGTGCGACAAGAAGGGCCAGAGCCGGGTGCAGGTCCCCACCAGCTTCGGCTTCATCAAGCGCGGCGACAAGGCGATCCGCGCGGACTTGCGCACGCTCGGGCGCAATTCCGCCGTCGACATGGGCGGCGACACCATCACGCCGTTGACCGAGATCAGCGACGGCAAGCAGACCTTCGGCATCTACGATTGCGTCGACGACTGAGCTAGGGGCGAGCGCATGAGCCCAGCCAACGTCCACGCGCTGTCGATCGCGGGGTCGGATCCGTCGGGCGGCGCCGGTATCCAGGCCGATCTCAAGACGTTCGCCGCCCTGGGGGCTTACGGCATGACGGCGATCACCGCGCTGACCGTGCAGAACACGGTGGGCGTGCGCGACGTCCATGCGCCGGCGCCCGCTTTCGTCGGGGCCCAGATCGATGCGGTGTTCGATGACATCCGTGTCGATGGGGTCAAGATCGGCATGCTCGGCGGGGCCGAGACCATCGAGGCGGTCGCCGCCTGCCTCGAGCGCTGGCGCCCGCCGACGGTCGTGCTCGATCCCGTCATGGTCGCCAAGAGCGGCGACCGCTTGCTGAGCGCGGATGCGGTCGGGGCGCTCCGCGATCGGCTCGTGCCGTTGGCCACGATCATCACACCCAACCTGGGCGAGGCGGCGGATCTGCTGGGCGACGCGGAGCCGCCGCGCGACGTCGACGCGATGTATGCCGCCGCCGAGCGCCTGGCCGCGCTCGGCCCGCGAGCGGTACTCGTCAAAGGCGGCCATCTCGCCGGCGACAGCGCCAGCGATGTCCTCTACGTCGACGGTGCCTCCGCGCTGCTTAGCGCCCCCCGTGTGGCGACGAGCAACACCCACGGCACGGGCTGCACGCTTTCGTCGGCGATCGCTGCGCTGGTCCCGCGGGCGGCGACGCTCGATCGGGCGGTCCGCGGTGCCAAGCGCTATCTCAGCGCCGCGCTACAGGCCGCCGACGAGCTCGAGGTCGGCCACGGCCACGGGCCGCTCAATCACATGGAGGCATTGCGCCGGCCCGATCCGGCGGCCAGCGTCCTCTCGCCGGAGCTGTAGGCGCCGCCCGCCCCGTCCGCGTCGCCCGTGGGCGCACACGGCAGGGCGGCGGTGTCGACGATCCGGAATTGGCGCTCGCGGCGATCGGCGGCCCAGGTGTACAGCGCGATGCGGTCCAGTGTGATCGGGGTCGCCGGCGGGCTGTAGGTCTCGACCCAATGGCGCGCCCGAGCGCGGATCGCGTCGCCGCCGCGCCGCGGTGGCCGCCCCAGTGTAAGGTGGGGCCGGGGCGCGCGGGTCTCGGCGGCTAGCCCCGCCGCTTGGCGCAGCGGGTCGCGCCACTGGCCGATGACTTGCGCCACCGCCTCGCCGCCGTCGCCCAGGTCGAGGCCGAACGCCGAGGGGCGCCGCGGCTTGCCCAGTGCCGCCGGTGTGCCCAGGGCGGCGGTGAACGGCCCCGCGTCGATGCCCGCGGCGCGCCAGGCTGCGGAGGCGGCCTCGGGGGTCACGCTGCCCAGGAACGCGAGCGTGATGTGGAGGTCGGCCGGGTGGAATCGCCGTAGGCCTGCGGGCAGGCCCTCGAGCAAGTCCGGCGGCAGCTCGCCGGCGTCGACCGGGAGTGCGATGAACCAGTTCGCCATGGCGTTTTCGTGCGTCGATCGCCCACGCTACTCTAGCGACCACGACCGACTCGGGGCCACTCCATGAACACCAGCCAGCCCGTCATCCCGGCGCGCGCCCGTGCGGCGCGCGGCGCCCAGTGGATTAGCGACGGCTGGCAGGTGTTCTGTGCCACCCCGGGGATGTGGCTGGTGCTCACGCTGATCTGGCTGCTCATCAACCTGGCGGTGCAGATGGTGCCGTTCGTCGGGTTCCTGGTGGCCTTGCTCATCGCCCCGGCGCTATGCGGTGGACTGCTCATCTGCTCGCGCGACAGCCTCGAGCGGCGAGCCCTCGACATCGGCCAGCTCTTCGACCCGATCACGGATCCGCATCGGCGCAATCCCGTGCTGGTCCAAGGCGCGCTCTTTCTGCTGGCCAATCTGGTCGTGCTCGCGGTGGCGGGCGGGCTCATGATGGGCTCGATGGGCAGCGCGATGTTCGAGCACCACGAGCGTATGCTCGAGCACGGCCGGATGGAGCCGGGTGCGATCGATCCCGCCGCGATGATGGACATGGCACTGCCGCTGATGCTTGCCGGGCTCGTGGCGCTCGCACTCCACCTCGTGCTGTGGGCCTTGTTCTTCTACGCCATCCCGCTGGTGTTGTTCGACGGCGTGGACCAGGGGGCAGCGCTCAGCGCCAGCATCCGTGGCGTGCTGCGCAACTGGCTGGCGCTACTGGTGTTCGGCTTGATCTGGCTGTTGCTCGCGCTCGCGGCGACGATCCCGCTGTTGCTGGGCTGGCTGGTGCTGGTGCCGATGACCTTCGGCGCCTGGCTCGGCTCCTATCGCGACATCTTCGGTCACCTACGAGGCGATGCGACGGCGCCGGACCACGCGGCGGCGGCCGCCGATCCCGGGAGCGCGTAGCGCCGCCCGCGCTGGATGCCGCCGCGTTGCCCGCTGGGCGCCGGTGGTGCTTTTGTCGTGTCGATGCCTATGGGACGCTCCCGCATGCGGCTCGTCGCGGCCGCGTGTGAGGTCACCGCGCGATCGCCGCCGACGGCCGTGGAGGTGGACGTTTGCGTTGGCTACCGTGGAAATGGATCGTACGCCGCGCGGCGCGGGCGTATGGCTTCATCGACCCGCTCGCGATCCTGGCGCGCATGGAGCGCTTCTCCCAGCCGGCCGAGGTGGCCCAGCCCATGGAGCTGTTGCGCGCCGGGCTGGTGTTCCACGCGCGCGGCCTGGTCAATACCAAGGCGATCCAGCACAACCTCGACTGGGTGTGGCCCTACTGGGTCGTGCGCCAGTTCGACCCGGGCGACGCCTCGTTCATCCCGCGGGCGTTCTCGTTCTCCCACGTCAATCTCACCCACCGCAACTGGACCGCGGTAGGGCTACCCGATTGCCCTCATTACCCGATCGTCGATCCACGCGGGCTGGTGACCCCGTTCCACGACGGCTGGTCGATCGACTGCTGGATCCTGCCCGAGCATCGGGCACCGCTTTTGCCCGCCCACGCGACCGACGCCGAGCAGCATTGGGCGCTCGAGCCGACCCCGACCGTGGTTACGCGCACCGCGGGTAGCGCGGGCGGTCTGGGCACCGGGGTCCGCGTGGTGCGCGTCGACGGCCGGGCCCGGGTGCGCATCGAGGTCGAGGCCGACGCCTCGCCCGGGGATTGGCTGGCCGTGGCGATTCGCCCGTACAACCCCGAGGGCGTGCAATTCATCGACGAGCTCGCGCCCCTGGCCGAGGGCGGCGTCCGTGTCAACGATCGGGCCGACGTCCACATGACGCCCGCGCCCGAGCGCTTGTGCTTCGACCGCTACAGCCAGGGCGACGTCTACCACGCGCTGCCGCACGGCGGCGATAGCGAGCAAGGCGTGGCCTGCCCCGTGGGCATGGCGACGGGGGCGGGCCTGTATCGCCTCGACGGCGACGGCCATCGCCGGGTCTGGGCCGAGGTCCCGCTCGAGGGCGGCGAGTCGGCCGCGCGCGAGCCGGTGGACTGGCGCCATGCCCACGCCGGCGCCTCGGCCCTGGAGGTCCCGGACGCCCGCGTGCGCTTCCTGTTTGACGCCGCCCGCACGTCGATGGTGCTGCACTCGGTCGACGATATCGTGCCGGGGCCGTATACCTACCGGCGCTTCTGGTTCCGCGACGCCTGCCTGATCGCGCATGC
>CAYTWS010000119.1:0-5646 GCA_964442145.1 uncultured Ectothiorhodospiraceae bacterium
CGCATATCGGCGGGATGAACTGCCATAGCTGCAGCGGCTTCGATAAGAGCGAGCATGGACTCAAGGAGGTACGCTCGGCCGTTTGGTGCGACGTCGTCTTCGTCAATCTCGATGGCACCGCCGAGCCCTTCGAGGATTTCGTCGAGCCGGTGATGCGGCGCTGGGAGCCGTTCTGGGGGCGTACGGGCCCGGACGAGCTGCGCCCGGCCGGCAACGACGGCCGCCTCGAGCTCGAGGTGGCAGCGAACTGGAAGCTCGCGGTGGAGAACTACTGCGAGTCCTACCATCTGCCTTGGGTCCATCCCGAGCTCAACAGCTACTCCCGCTTGGAGGACCACTACATCGTGTTCGACGAGGACGGCGAGTCGTTCGCCGGGCAGGGGACGCGCGTCTACAACCTCGCTGAGGTCGCGGGTATCACGATGCCGCAGTTCAGCCAATGGCCGAGCGAACGTCTGCGCGAAGGCGAGTACTTGTCGCTCTATCCGAATCTGCTCGTGGGCATCCAGGCCGACCACTTCTTCGTGGTGTTGTTGGAGCCGCTCGACGAGGGCCGCACGCGCGAGCACCTGCGGATCAGCTATGTCGGCGACGTGGCGACCGACGACGCCCATGCCGCCGCGCGTGAGTCCCAACTGCGTGCATGGAAGACGGTGTTCGAGGAGGACGTGACCATGGTCGAGGGCATGCAGCGCGGGCGCGCCTCGCCGGCGTATCACGGTGGCGTGTTCTCGCCCGTGCAGGACGTGCCCACGCACCACTTTCACAAGTGGGCCGCGCGCCGGCTGCTGGCGGCCGGCGAAGCCCAGATCAGTGCGCCCCGCGAGACGGTGACCGGATGAGCCGCGCCACCGCCCCGATCGATGGCCTGTGGGGGCACTTCGTCGGCGGCCGTTGGCACCACCGCGGCGAGCGTCTGGGCGTCGAGGACCCCGCTACCGGCGAGATCCTCGCCCAGGTCGCGCTCAGTGACGCCGACGGCGTCGATCGCGCGGTACGTGCCGCCCGCGATTGCCATCGATCGCGGGGGCTGACCGCACCGCCGCCGGCGGAGCGGGCCGCGCTGATGTTCCGCATTGCCGACGAGATCCGTCACATCACCGACTATGGCGCGGAGGTCTTGTGCCGTGAGTCGGGCAAGGCCCTCGACGACGCACGCCACGAGTTCGATGAGGCGGTGCGCTATTTCGAGTACTACGGCGGCGCCGCGGACAAGATCGAGGGCCGATCGATCCCGCTGGGCGACGCTTACGTCGACTGGACCGTGCGCGAGCCCCTGGGCGTGTCCGCCCAGATCGTGCCGTGGAATTTCCCCGTGGCGCTGGCTGCCCGCTCGCTCGCGGCCGCCCTGGCGACGGGCAATGCGGTCGTGGTCAAGACACCGGAGCTGGCGCCGCTGGCGGCGACGCTGTTGGCACAGGCGGCCGAGCGCGCCGGGGCGCCGGCGGGGGCGGTCAACGTGATCACGGGCTGGGGCGATCGCGCGGGCGAGGCCCTCGTGCGCCATCCGCTGGTCAATCAAATCGTGTTCACCGGCTCGGTGCCCACGGGCCGGTCGATCCTGCATGCAGCGGCCGATCGGGTGGTGCCCAGCGTCATGGAACTCGGCGGCAAGTCCGCCGGCATCGTTTGCCGGGATGCCGACCCGGATACGGTGCTCGCGAGCATCCGCAGCGGTATATTCTTCAACGCGGGCCAGGTCTGCTCGGCGATGTCGCGCGTGCTCGTGCACGAATCCATCCACGACGAGCTCGTCGATCGGGCACGCTCGCTCGCCGAGAGCCTGGAGCCGGGCCACGGCCTGGATAACCCGAGCCTCACGCCGCTGATATCGGGACCCCAGCGCGAACGCGTGGAGGCGCTTTGTCGCAGTGGTATCGACGCCGGCGCCACGGCGGTGACGGGCGGCCGGCGGCTCGAGGGCGCGGGTTATTTCATGCAGCCGACCGTATTCACCGGCGTCACCCACGACATGGGGATCGCCCACGAGGAGATCTTCGGCCCCGCTCTGGCGCTCACCCCGTTCAGCAACCTCGACGAGGCGATCGATCTCGCCAATGCCACCGATTACGGCCTCGTCGCCGGCGTGTTCACGCGCGATCTCGACCAGGCGATGTACGCCTGCCGCAGCCTCGTGGCGGGCCAGGTTTTCGTCAATGAGTGGTTCGCCGGCGGTGTCGAGACCCCGTTCGGCGGTATGCGTGGCTCCGGCTTCGGCCGCGAGAAGGGCCTGGAGGCGCTCGATAACTACGTCCAGACGAAGAACGTCGCGATCCGCCTGGGCGCGTGAACGGGGTCTCGCGAAGGCGCGAAGGGCGCGAAGGACATCCGGTGAAAAGGAATCCAGGGAATGTCGGATTAACACCGCTCATCGTGGGACGGATCTCAATGCAAGGTTCACAAGTCACCGGCGAGTCGGACTAAAAGTCCGACCCACAGGATGTTAGGACCCCCGGTTCCGGTATGAGTCAGAGCTCCACTAGGCGCATTGCAATGCCCGCTTGGAGTGCTCGGGGCACGAATGCGACCGATAAGGTCTTGATCCCAGATAGCGGATAAGGAGAGCGCCACCGGCGATCCCGTCCGCTTTCGTTTTCCCCTTGAACCTTCGCGGCCTTCGCGCCTTCGCGAGAGCCATCACGCACGGCGGCGACGGCTCCACGAGGCGCGATCGAGCCGCGGCGCGTCGGCCCGTCTCTCCTGCACCGTATTCACGTATCCCAGTCGGGGGCGAGGCTGGACGGGCTGATGAGGCGTGCGCCGGTGGATAGCAGTTGATTGATCTCGGCCATCTCCGTCTCCGCCAGGGCGAAATCGAAGATGGCCATGTTGGCGTCGGCGTGCTCCTCGCGCTTGGAGCGGGGAATGGCGACGACGTCCTGCTGCTGCAGGAGCCAGCGCAACGCCACTTGGCCCGGGGTCTTGTCATGGGCGTTGGCGATGCGCTGGAGCGTGGCATCGCCGAAGACATGCCCCTGCGCCAGCGGGCAATAAGCGGTCAGCGCCATGCCATGGCCCGACAGCGCGCGGCGGACGGGCGTCTGATCCAGGAACGGATGATACTCGACCTGGTTGGTGACCAGCGGGGCGGCGGAGCGCTCGACGGCCTCCTCGGCGAGTGCGACATTGAAGTTGCTCACACCGATGTGGCGCGTCATGCCCGCCTGGCGTACCTCGTTGAGCGCCTTGACCGTCTCGGTGAGCGGGATGTCCGGATTGGGCCAGTGCAGAAGCAATAGGTCGACGTAGGCCGTATCCAAGCGCTCCAGGCTTTCCTCGACCGAGCGCTGTAGGTCACCGTCGGCGAAGCGGTCGACCCACACCTTCGTGGTCAGGAAAACGTCGTCGCGCTCGATCGCCGCGTCCTGGATCCCGCGGCCCACCGCCTCTTCATTGCGATACATCTGGGCCGTGTCGATGTGGCGATAGCCCGTGGCGAGGGCATAGCGCACCATACGGTGTGCATCGTTGGGCTCGAGTTGGAAGGTACCGAAGCCGAGCGCGGGGATTCGCGCGCCATTGGCGTGGACATCGTGCATGGGTAGCTCCCGAAACGGGGTCATCGGACGCGGGATACGCAAACGTTGTGACGCTATTGTATGACAGCGCCTCGCGGCACGGGGAGAGCGTAATCCGCGCAGCTGCGCTGATCGTGTCTCTAGTGTAGGCCGTGACGAGCATCCGCGCCTCGACGTTGCAAACGCCCATGATTCGGCCACACTAAGAGACAGGCGCCGTCGTTCCGGCGCGAGCGCAGGAGACAGCGGATGCTCGGTGGATCTATCACACGAACCCCGAGGCGGCGATGCGGGATCGTCCGGCGCCTCGGTCCGGTCCTGGCCGCCTTGGCGCTATCGTTCGCCCCCTGGCCGGCGTGGAGCAATGGCGGCGCCGCCGTTCATACCATCGATTTCACCGAGCCGGCCAAGGGTGCGGCGGGCGGCTGGCTGCGCGAACAAGGCTTCCAGCTCCGTATGAGCGCCCAGGATCTGTCGCCGCGATTCACCGAGCGCGGCCTCGTCATCAGCACCGAGCGAGCGATCACGGGGTTGTTCGCCAAGGAGCTGCGCCTGACCGGGGCGGAGCGGGTGCGTGTCACATGGGGCGTCGATCGCTATCCCGAGGGGGCCAACTGGGAGGAAGGTATCTACCGCGTCCCCATCGCGATCATGATCTCGTTCGGCGAGAAGGAGATCGCCAGCGGGAGCCTGTTCGTGCCCAATGTGCCGTATTTCATCAGCCTGTTCCTGAGCAAGAACGCCGAGCCCGGCAAGGCCTACACCGCGAACTACTACCACAAGGGCGGGCGTTACTTCTGCGAGCCCTGTAGCCCGCCCGCCGGCGAGGCCGTCACCGCCACGTTCGATCTAAGCGAGACGTTCAAGCGCACGTTCGACCAGGAGGAGGTCCCGCCGATCACCGGCTTCAGCTTCCAGATGAATACGAAGGACACCCGCGGCGGCGCCCAAGCGTTCATCGAGCGCGTCGAATTCTTGGGGCCATCGTGACGGCGGCGCGTATACCGGGGCCCATAGCGCCACCGCATTGGCGCTGGTGAGCGCACCGGGGCCCGGTGCTTGCGAGCCGCGGCCACCGCACGGGCCAACGCGCTAGGGTATGCGCTCACTCGTGGTGGGCACGTCCCGGTTGGATTCCGGGGCGAGCTCCATGCAGTTGCGTACGCCGCAGCGGAGACACTCGTGCCGTAAGGCAGGCGGCCGGTCGCGAGCGCGGCTCGTCCGGCAGGGGGCGGTCGGCCGGGCGATGGCGTGCCAGATGGAGCGCGCCACAGCCTGGACGGGCACCACCGTCGTAACGCCCCTTATTCGGGCCGGCCATCTCGACCAGTCGTGCCATGGGCGAGCGCAGCACGCATTTCACGCGAGAGGCCAGGCGCGGAAACGCGCGGCAACGTCTTTGCGGCGGGCTGTCCCTTCCGGCTAGCTTTCGTCGTCGCTCTTCAGGCAAGGGACGCTGCCGTCGAAGCCAGCCGCCACCCGCTCGCGAGCCTCCGACAGGAGGGTGTCGTAGTCCTTTCGAATGGCTGCGGGGGAGCCCTTGACTACCTGCTCGGCGACTCTCTGCAGCGCGACGTATTCGGCCGGATGGCGGAACCTGAGATCGTCGGTTTCATCGAAGCGCTCGAAGTACTCGAAAAGCACCAGCGCTTCGTCTTCCGTCAAGCGCACTTGGATGTCTGTCATTGCCCTTCCCTGAAATCTAGTGCATCAGATGACTGGTACCGGCCGTGCCGGTGTCCGCGGTCGGCGTCTTGTGGGATGCAGGTGCGTGGATTGCGCAACCCGCTCCGCAACCGCCCAATTGTCCAATTGCGTCCGCGAGGCATGCGCCAGGCGCGGATACCACGCCATCGGCACGAAAATACGGCGGCCATTGTCGAGGCCCACCGCCCAAAAAATCCCCGCTACAATCGGCGTCACCTACGCAGCGGCTAAGGGGCTCTCGCTGCTACGCCAAGCGCCGACAATTCGGATACGACCCCATATCTGCGGCTGGTCCGTTTGTCGGGGGCATCTCGGTCGCGGTATGCCCCGGGATCGTGTGGCTGGCGGGCTCGGGCGCTTTCGGCGGGCTGCCGTAAGGCCCTGATTCGAATGGCTCCCCGGGACGGATTCGAACCGCCGA
>CAYTWS010000120.1:0-5618 GCA_964442145.1 uncultured Ectothiorhodospiraceae bacterium
GCGTGTCAGCCCCGTGGCGCCAGCGCCGCCGCCTGCTCGAAGGCCGCCGCCAGGCCGCCGCCGTCGGCCTCGCCCGTGCCGGCGAGATCCAGGGCGGTGCCGTGGTCGACCGAGGTGCGCACGAACGGCAGGCCCAGGGTGATGTTGACCGCGCGGCCGAAGCCGGCGTGCTTGAGCACGGGCAAGCCCTGGTCGTGGTACATGGCGAGCACGGCGTCGACGGTATCGAGGTGCCTCGGGGTGAAGGCGGTGTCGGCGGGCATGGGGCCGCGCACGTCGATGCCCTCGGCGCGCAGGCGGGCGAGGGTGGGCTCGATCAGATCGCGTTCCTCGGTGCCCATGTGCCCGCCCTCGCCGGCGTGCGGGTTGAGCCCGAGCACGGCGATGCGCGGGGCCTCGATCGCGAAGCGCGCATGCAGCTCGGCGGCGAGGGTGGTCGCAGTCGCGCGGATGCCCGCGGCGGTGACGGCGTCGGGCACCGCGCGCAGCGGCAGGTGGGTGGTCACCAGCGCGACGCGTAGCGCATCCGCGACCAACAACATGACGGGATCGCCCCCGGTGCGCTCACCGAGCAGCTCGGTGTGGCCGCTGAAGGCGATGCCCGCCTCGTTGATCACCCCCTTGTGCACCGGCCCCGTGACCAGGGCAGCGAAGGTGCCGTCGAGGCAGCCGTCGATGGCCGTATGCAGGGTGTCGACCACGTAGGCCGCGTTGGCGCGGTCGAGCGTGCCCGGGGTCACCGCATGACGGACGGGCGCGCCCGCGAGCGCGACCTCGCCGGCTTGTTGCGGCTGGGGCGGGTCGTCGGGGTCGAAGCCGTAGGGGTGGAGGGCGAGCCCGAGCGCGCGCGCGCGCTCGTTGAGCACATCGATGTCGCCGATGACGACGCGCTCGTCATCACTGGGCGCCTGTAGCAATCGCAGCGTGATCTCGGGCCCGATCCCGGCGGGCTCGCCCGGGGTGATGGCGATGCGGACGGGGGTGGTCACTCGTCCAGCCGTTTCTCGATGAAGGCGTTCTCGCGCAGCTTGCGCAGCCACTGCTGGGTCTCTTCGTTGACCTTGCGCCGATACAGCGTGCGCCGCGCCTGCGCCCGGCGATACGCGGCTACGTCGGTGCGCTCGCGCCGGTCGGTGAGCTCGACCAGGTGCCAGCCCATGGGGCTGCGGAAGGGCTCGCTCAGATCGCCCGGCTGCATGCCCTGCAAGGCCTCGAGGAACGCCCGCGGCATGTCGTTCGGGCCCACCCAGCCCAGGCGCCCGCCGCGGCTGGCGCTGTCCTGGTCGGCCGATTCGCTCCGGGCGAGCTCGCCGAAGCTGGCGTCGCCTTGGCGCAGACGCTCGCGCATATCGGCCAAGCGCGCGCGCGCCTCGTCATCGTCGCCGCGCAGCAGGATGTGGCGGGCCTCGTACTCGGTCACGGTGGCGCCGCCACCGCCGCGGCGGTCGACCAGCTTGAGCACGTGGAAGCCGCGGCCGCTGCGCACCGGGTCGGCGACGTCACCGGGCGCGAGATCCTTGGCGGCGTCCCAGAACAGACTGGGCAGCTTCGCCTGGCCGCGCCAGCCGAGATCGCCACCCTCCAGGGCCCGCTGACCATCGGAGACGCGCTGGGCCAGCGAGGCGAAGTCGGCGCCGTCGCGCGCCTGCGCCACGACGTCTTGGGCCCGGCTGCGTGCGCGCTCGACTTGGTCCGGCGTGGGCTCGGACGGCAGCTCGACGAGGATGTGGCGCAGACGCAGCTGTAGGCGGCGCTCACTGGCGCGCTCGATGCGCTCGACGAAATCGTCGACTTCCTGGTCGGAGACCTGGACTTCGGCGGCGACAGCGCGCTGGCGCAGGCGCGAGATGATGAGCTGGCTGCGCACATCCGCGCGCAGTTGCTCGAACGAGCGACCGGTCTCGTTATAGCGCTGGCGCAGTCCGGCCAGGTCGGTGCCGCGATCCTCGGCCATGTTGCGCAAGGCCTCGTTGACGGCGGCGTCGTCGACCGAGATCCCGCGCCGCTGCGCCCGCTCGAGCTGCAGCTCCTCGACGATGAGGTTGTCCAGGGCGCGCTCGCGCAGGACATCGTCCGCCGGGATGGGGTCGCCTTGCTGGCGGATGCGCTCGCGTGTGCGCTCGATCTCCGTGTCGAGCTCACTGGCCAAGATCACGCCGTCGTTGACCACGGCGACGATGCGCTCGAGCGGTTGAGCCGAGCCCTGCTCGCTACCCTCGTCGGTCGCCGCGGTGGCGAGTGTCGGTAGCACGAGCGCGGCGAACGCGTACCAAAACAAACGGTGAAATCGGATCATGGGGCGGCTTGTAGCGGTTGACGGAATCAAGGGTCGAGAGCCCCGCCAAGGGGCTTGGCGTCTGCTGCGGGGGTGCCCCGCCGGCATCTTTCGACGGGGGCGTGACTCACATGCCCCCGCCATGCTCGCGCCGCGATCGCCCCAATCTGGTCGCAGGGACGCACGCGCGCTACGGCGCCGGTCACTCGGCTAGACCCGCGGACGGATCGAAGCCGACGATAGCACGATCGAGAAGGGCGCCGGCGTCGTCGCCCACCGGCCCTAGGCCCTTGAGGGTGAGCTCGATGAATAGGTTGCTGGCCTGATTGACGCCGTCGTCGGCGCTGTCGTCGCGCTCGAGGAACTGCCGCGCGACCACGCGCAGGCGCCAGCAGCACGAATCATATTGAACGCCGGCCAGGGATTCGATGTTGCGATCGTCGCGCAGGGACCAGTTGCTCGCCGCCAACAGCCGCCACTGGGCAGTGAGCGGCCAGGCGACCGAGGCGTCGATTTGGCGTTGGCGCTCGGATTTGAATCGGTGGCGCAGATTGAGCACGCCGCCGCCATCGCCGCGGTATCGGATGCCGACATCGCGCTGGGCCAGCCGGTCGGTCTCGGTTACCCACTGCGCCGACGCATCAAGGCGCCACTGCGGCGTCGGTGCGACGCTGATCTCGGCGAGCACGTCCGAGGTATCGTCGTCGTCGGGCTCGGCGGGGCGCGATGGGGCGAGGGTCACCTCGCGCTCGTCGAAGTACCGGATCACGCCGACGCTGGCGTTGAAGACCTCGCGCCCGGTCGCGCGCTCGAGCGCACGGCTCGTCAGCGCCAGCGTGGCCTGGTTCGCGTCACCGATGCGGTCACCGCCGGTAAAGCGCCGCTCGCGGAAGAGCTGGCTGAACGAGAAGCCGAAGCGGCCGCTGTCGAACACGGGGATATCGGTCTGGTCGCGCTCGGGGATATAGGTATAGAACAGCCGCGGCTCCAGCGTCTGTTGATAGGCCGCGCCGAAGCGGTCGAACACGAGCCCGCTGTCGATGGAGGTGATGGGCACGGTTCGATCCAAGCGCTCGACCTGGTCGGCCCCGCCCACGCGGTCGACGCGATAGCTGGTGTGATCGAGCGCCACGCGCGGGCGCAGGAACCAACCCGGGGCCTCGAGCGGCCATGTCGCGGTCGGGACGACGCGCAAGCGCTCGGCGGTGGTGCTGTCGTCGCGGTCGAAGCGCACGAGCTCCGTGTCGATTCGGGTATTGAGTGGCCCCAGTGCGCGGTCGTGATCGAGGGTGAGCTGAGGCAGTCGCGCGTACGGGCGCTGATTGGGGGCGAGTGTCTCGTCCAGGGTTTGGTGATCCTCGACGCGCGCGCGAAAGCGCGTGCCGGCCGCGCTCCAGCTGATGTCGCCGCGGCGGCGGAGGTGGGTCTGGCTGGAGACGCTGAGATCGTTGCCGAGGTCCTCGAAGTAGTCGGGGTCGGAGGCACGCTCGGCGTCGATACGGGTGCGCCAGCGCCCGAAGCGTGCACGCTGCTGGAGGCGGGTCAGCACACGGTCCTCGCCGGTTTGGTCGTCGTCCGGCAGATAGGCGTTGTCGAGCTCCCAGCGGCCCAGCGGGCCCAGCCAGCGCCACTCGCTCTGCAGCTGTCCCCCACGGCGCTCGAGCCAGCGCGGCGTCAGCGTGGCATCGAATTGCGGCGCGATGTTCCAGTAGAACGGCACGGCCACCTCCGCACCCGATTTGCTCGAGCTGCCCACGCTGGGGGCGAGGAAGCCGGTCATGCGCTCCGAGCCCAGGGGGAAACGGAACCACGGGCTGTAGAGCAGCGGCACGCCCTTGAACCAGAGCGAGGCATGGCGCGCCGTGCCCTGGCGGGTGTTGGGATCGAGCGTGACGTCGGCGGCGGCGATGTGCCAGTCCTGGCGCTGGCGCGGGCAGGTCGACCAGGTCGCGTCTTCGAGCTCACTGACCGCGCGCGCATCGCGATCGATTCGCTGCGCCCGCCCTTGCATGGGGACCGACGGCACCCGGTAGTGCGCGTCTTCGACGGTGAAGGCCCCCGAATCCAGCGCAAACAGGCCCCGCTCGGCCTCGAGCTCATAGTCCGGGGCGGTGAGGAACAGATCGCCGCCGGCGCGGGCGCTTGCCGCGCTGCGGTCGTGGACGATGCGCCGGGCGCCCAGCACGCGCCCCCCTCGGCGAACGCCCACGTTGCCGTCCAGCGTGGCGAGGTCGCCGTCGACGTCGGCGCGGTCCGCGGCGGCCGTGGTTGCCCCGGGGCGCTCGGGTGCGGCCACGTCCACGCTCGGGCTGGGCGGCGGTGCCGGGCACAATGGGCTGTCATCGGCCTCGCTCGCCCCGGGCCAGGCGGTAGCCATCAGTGTTAGCCAGGCAACGGCCAGCGTACGCACCGCCATCGATTCCCGGGCAGCCAAAACGCGCGCAGGATACCCCCGCGACCCGTGCCAACAGAATCGTCGCCTGGGGTTGCCCGCATGGCCCACATGCTAGCTCAGCCGGTATAATCGCTCGCTTTGGCCGAGGCGGCGGCCCGGCCACCCGCGGTCACCGAGGTGGAGTCGATCATGGATATCTCGCAAATCGAAGTCGGCAGCAAGTGCCCCGAAGAGTTCAATGGCGTCATCGAGGTGCCGACCTATGGCGCACCCGTCAAATACGAGCTCGACAAGGACAGCGGCGCCCTGCACGTCGACCGCTTCCTGGGTACGGCCATGTACTACCCGTGCAACTATGGCTTCATCCCGCACACGCTGGCCGAGGATGGCGATCCACTGGATCTGCTCGTGGTCACGCATGCACCGCTAATGGCCGGTGTCGTCATCACCTGCCGTCCGGTCGGGCTGTTGCACATGGAGGACGAGGAGGGCGGTGACGCCAAGGTCCTGGCGGTGCCCAAGACCAAGTTGACGCCGCTGTACAAGGATGTGGAGAACCACACCGACTTGCCGCAATCGATGCTCGATGCCATCGCCCACTTCTTCGAGCAGTACAAATCGAACGAGCCGGGTAAATGGGCCCGCGTCGACCATTGGGACGGTGCCGAGGCGGCCAAGGCGGAGATCCGTGCCAGCGTCGAGCGCCACGATAACGCGGCGTGACAGCGCCCGGCGGCCGGGGACGCGGGCCGTCAGCGAGGCCTTGAATGCCCGTATCCGACCGGCTGCGTGACTATGACCAGGAAGCGAGCCTATTCCGGCGGCGAGCGCTCGTCGCCGCCGCCGGCATCGGCTTGCTCGTGGCGGCCCTGCTCGGTCGGCTGGTCTACCTGCAGGCCGTCGCCAGCGAGCACTACACCACGTTGTCCAAGGACAACCGGGTACGCA
>CAYTWS010000121.1:0-5597 GCA_964442145.1 uncultured Ectothiorhodospiraceae bacterium
TAGCCCACGAGCTCCTCGTTCGAATCGATCTTCAACGGGAAGCTGCCGCCGATCTTGCGCTTGGCATCGTCGAGCTCGTCTTGCGTGGGGCCCTCCTCGAGGAAGCCGGCGAGCTCGTCGCGCACGATCGACAGCGCACGTTGGGTGCGGTCGCCGCGTGTTTGGAAGCTCACCAGGAACGGGCCCGCCGAGGCCATCGGGCTGGCGTAGCTGTAGATGCTATAGACCAAGCCTTCGGCCTCGCGTACCTCGCCGAACAAGCGCGAGACGAAACCGCCCCCGCCCAACACGTGGTTGGCGACATAGAGCGCGGGCCAGTCGCCGTAGTCGCGCGAGACCGCGGGCCGGCCCACCAGCACGTGCGCCTGCGTCGACGGGAACTCCACGCGCACGGTCCGGTCCGATTCCAGGGTTGGCGCCGGCGGCAGCTCGGACGCCGCCTCGCCCTGCGGCAATCCACCCACCAAGCGCTCGGCGAGCTCGCGGGCGCGCTTGCGCTCGAGCGCGCCGACGATGGCGACCGTGGCATTGGCCCCGACGTAATACTGCTCGTGGAACGCGCGCAGTCGCGACCGGCTGATCGCGGCGATGCCCTCGCGCGTACCCACCGGATCGTGGCCGTAGGGATGGTCGCCGTAGAGCGCCGACCAGAAGCGTTGGCGCGCGATCTCCCCGGGCGATTGCTCCTGCTCGCGCAGGGCGGTGCGCTGTTGCTGCTTGAGGCGCTCGATCTCGTCGGCGGGGAATGCCGGCTCGGCGAGGAGCGAGCCCACGGTGTCGGCGACCGGGCGCAACTGGGCCGCCTCGCTCAAGCTGCGCAGCTCGATCCAGGCCATGTCGCGCTCGGCCCCGGTCGAGACATTGGCGCCATGGCGCTCGACGGTGCGTGCGACCGTATCGGGGCCGAGATCGGGCGTGCCCGACATCAGCAGCTCGCTGGTGAGATGGGCGATGCCGGGCGTATCGTCGTCGCGCGCGCTGCCTGCGGCGAAGGTCACACGCGCGTCGACCAACGGAATCTCGGGCGCGTGCACGTAGAGCACGCGGGCGCCGTTGTCGGTACGCCACTGCTCGATCTCCGGGGCGGCCGGCGCGGGCGCCGAGACCGCAGCGGCGATGAGCGCGGTGGCGGCGACGAACGGGCGAATGCAGCGGTGCGCCATGGCGGCTCCTCTAGCGCTCGGGCTAGTGCCCGGTGGCAGGGTCGGCACCGTCGACGCCGGTGGGCACCAGCCGGGCGACGGTCGAGCGGGCGTCGACGAGGTACTCATTGGCCACGCGCTCGACATCGGCGGCGGTGACCGCCCCGACCCCGTCGAGGTATTCGTCGTAGGCCGCTTGGCCCACGCCCGCCATCTCCAAGCGCCCGATGCGCAAGGCCTGGTAGAACATCGAATCGCGCTGGAACACATCGCTCGAGCGGACATTGGTCTTGACGCGCTCGAGCTCCGCTTGCTCGATCTCGCCCGCCTTCAAAGCCGCGATCTCGTCGGCGAGCGCGTCTTCCAACGCGGCGACATCGTGGCCGTCCGCCGGCGTCGCCGTCACCGAGAACAAGGTATCGGTGCGCGCCAGCAGCGAGTACGACGCCCCCGCCTGGGAGGCGATCTCGTCGCCGCGCACGAGATTGCGCTGGAGCCGGGCGCTGCGCCCCCCATCGAGGATGGCGGCGAGCACGTCCAGGGCATACACGTCCGAGCGATCGTCGGCCGTGCCCAACGAGGGCACGCGCCAGGCCATCGCGAGATAGGGGAGCTTGGCGGCGGCCTCGACCGCGAGGCGGGTCTGCCCGCGCGGCTCGACCTCGGCGTGGGCCGGCCGCCGCGGCAGCTCGACGGGCTCTTTCGAGGCGAAGTGCTCGCGGGCCATCGCCGCCACGCGCTCGGGCTCGACCGCACCGACGACGACCAGCGTGGCGTTGTTGGGTCCATACCAATCGTCGTACCAGCGCGCCAGATCGTCGCGCGTGATCGTCTCGAGGTCGGCGCGCCAGCCGATGATGGGCGAGCGGGCCGGCGACGACGGCAACGCGGCCGCGCGCAGGCGCTCGTGCAACAGCGCGCGCGGCTGGTCCTCGACCCGCTGGCGGCGCTCCTCACGCACGACCTGGATCTCGCTGGCGAATTCCGCCTCGGGCAGTGTGAGATCGCTCATACGCTCGGCCTCCAGCTCGAGCATGCGCTCGAGGTGCTGGGCGCCGATCTGCTGGTAGTAGGCGGTGTAGTCGCGGCTGGTGAAGGCGTTCTCCTCGCCGCCCAGGCGCGCGATGACCTCGGACATCTCGCCGGGGGCATAGTCGTCGGTGCCCTTGAACATCATGTGCTCGACGACGTGGGAGATACCGGTGACGCCGCGGTACTCATCGACTGCGCCCACGCGGTACCACACCTGCGAGACCACCACGGGCGCACGCTGGTCCGGGCGGACCAGCACCTCCATGCCATTGTCGAGCTTGTATTCGTGCACCGTAGACTCATCACCGTGCGCCACGAGGGGGACGGCGATCGAGAGCCCGAGCAGGATGGCTAGCGCGCGTTTCATGGCGTCTCCGGGGTTCGCCGCCGCGGCGCACTCGGCCTGGGCCGAACGGGGGCATGCTGCTAGGATAGCGGACTCGATACACTACCCGAACCGGCGGCTCGGCGGAACCGCCACAGGGCCGCCGTCTGAGCACGAGTCACCGCGCGCCACTGGAGCCATAGCCCCCGTATGCGCCTCTTCGGACTGTTCAAGGGCGGCAACAAGGCCCAGCAAGACCGCTCGCCCGAATCCAATGACTCCAGCCAGACGCTGGGCACGGGCCTGGCCAAGACGCGCTCGCGTCTGAGCCAGGGCTTGCGCGCGTTGTTCGGCGGCGGCGCCGTCGACGACGACATGCTCGAGACGATCGAGGAGGAGCTGCTGCTCGCCGACGTGGGCGTGCCGGCGACGCAGCGCATCGTGGACACGCTGCGCCGCGAGGCCAAAAAGGCCCGTAGCCCGGACGAGGTGCGCGCGATCCTGCGTGAGACCTTGGTCGGGCTCTTGCAGCCGAGCGAGCAACCCCCGCGCGAGCCCCCGCCGGGCAAGCCCTGGGTGATGCTCGTCGTCGGCGTCAACGGCTCGGGCAAGACCACGACGATCGGCAAGCTGGCGGACAAGCTTCGCAGCCAGGGCCACGAGGTGTTGCTGGCCGCTGGCGATACCTTCCGCGCCGCGGCGGTCGAGCAACTGCAACAGTGGGGTGAGCGCGCCGGCGTGCCCGTGATGGCGCAACAGCCGGGCGCCGACGCCGCCGCCGTGATCCACGACGCCCTGGCCCACGCCGAGGCCCGTGGCTACGACACCGTGCTGGCCGACACGGCGGGACGCCTGCACACGCAGTCCAACCTGATGTCCGAGCTGGAGAAGGTGCGCCGAGTGATCCAGCGCTTCGACGAGACCGCACCCCACGAGACCCTGCTCGTGCTCGACGGCGGCTCGGGCCAGAATGCGATCGCCCAGGCCAAGCAATTCGGCGGCGCCGTCGACGTCACGGGGCTGGCGCTGACCAAGCTCGACGGCACCGCCAAGGGCGGTGTGGCGTTCGCGGCGGTCCAGGAGACGGGCTTGCCCATCCGGTTCGTCGGCGTTGGCGAGCGCACCGCCGATTTGCGCCCCTTCGACGCCCACGCCTTCGTCGACGCCCTGCTCGACGAGGAGACCGCCCCGTGAGCCGCTCACGCTACGATCGCACGGCGGTTGTCGCGCCGGGGGCGCGATGATCCAGCTGGACAACGTGAGCAAGCGCTACCCGGGGCGCCAGGAAGCGCTGACCGAGGTCTCGCTGGAGATCCCCACCGGCGAGATGGCCTTCCTGACCGGGCACTCCGGTGCGGGCAAATCGACGCTGCTCAAGCTCATCGCGCTGATCGAGCGCATCACCCGCGGCACGCTGCTGGTGAACAACGTCAATCTGGCGACGCTGCCGGCGCGCCGAGTGCCGTGGCTGCGCCGCCAGATGGGCATCGTATTCCAGGACCACCATCTGCTCTACGACCGCACCGTATTCGACAACGTGGCCCTGCCGCTGGTGATCGCCGGCTACCGCTCGGGTGAGCTGCGCCGGCGTACCCATGCCGCCCTCGACAAGGTCGGCCTGCTCGGCAAGGAGCGGCAGATGCCGATCACGCTCTCCGGGGGCGAGCAGCAGCGCGTGGGCATCGCCCGCGCCGTGGTGCATCGCCCGCAGCTGCTGCTGGCGGATGAGCCCACGGGCAACCTCGACCCCGAGCTCTCGCGCGAGATCATGGATTTGTTCGTCCAGTTCAACCAGGTCGGCACCACGGTCGTCGTGGCCACACACGATCTGGTGCTCACGCGCGCCTTCGGGCTCCCCACCATCAGCTTGGCCGGCGGCCGGATCGAGCGCGACGAGCTCGCAGGGGGCTGCGTTGGCGCGCCGGCGTGAGCGCGCGCGCACCGGCGGCGATCGGGCGCCGCGCGGGCGATCGCGGCCGCTGCCACTGCGGCTGGCGGCGTGGCTCGAGGAACACCCGCGGGCCGCGCTGGGCAGCCTGGGCCGGATCTGGCGCAACCCGCTGTCGAGCGGGCTGACCGTCGCGGTCATCGCGGTCGCGCTGGCGCTGCCCGGCGCCCTGTGGATGCTCTTGCAGAACGCCGAGCGGGCCACGGGCGGATGGGACAGCGGTGCCCGGATCTCGGTCTACCTCGAACCGGGCCTGGAGGCGGCGGCGGTCGAGCGCGCGGCACGAGCCATCGGCGACGACCCGGCGGTGCAAGTCGTCGATCGCCTTTCGGCGGAGGCCGCGCTCGCCGAATTCCGTGCCCTGGCCGGCTTCGACCGGGCCCTGGAGGCGCTCGATCGCAACCCCTTGCCCGCCGTCGTCGTGGTCGAGCCGCTCGGCGAGCAGCAGCGCTCGGCCGAGGCGCTGGAGGGCGTGACCCAGCGCCTGGAAGGCGTCGACGGCGTCGACCGCGCCCAGCTGGATCTCGAATGGGTCGAGCGCCTATTCGCCTTGCTCTCGCTGCTCGAGCGTGCGGTGACCGCGGTGGGGGCGCTGCTCGGCTTGGGCGTGTTGTTGATCGTGGGCAACACGATTCGCCTGGAGATCCTCAATCGCCGCGCCGAGATCGAGGTCACCAAGCTCATCGGCGCCAGCAACGCCTTCATCCGGCGCCCGTTCCTCTACAGCGGCATGCTCTACGGCCTCGGCGGGGGCGCGCTCGCGTGGCTGCTGCTCGCGCTCGGACGCTGGTCGCTGGCGGGGCCGACCGAGCGCCTGGCCGCCGCTTACGGCAGCCCGTTCCAGCTCCAAGGCTTGGGTGCGGGCGAGACGGCGCTTCTGGTCTTGGCGGGCGCGGGGCTAGGGCTAGCGGGCGCCTGGGTCGCGGTCGGGCGCCATCTGCGCGAGATCGAGCCGGGCTGACGCAGGCCGTTCGCCGCCGGTGTGGGGGCGGCCGACGGGCGATCCGAGCCCCTTGTAAAACGGGCACCGCGTCCCCATGTTGGTGGATGGGCTGGTCCCGGCTGCTCGCTGACGCGAGTGAGCAGGCGGGACGTTATGCGCGTCTTAGCAGTCTCGATTAGAGGGTGCTAAAATAGACGGCGACAACGG
>CAYTWS010000122.1:0-5569 GCA_964442145.1 uncultured Ectothiorhodospiraceae bacterium
CGGACATCCAGGACATCCTGGACAAGCAGACCGACCAGTGGGGCATCAAGGTCGCCAACGTCGAGATCAAGCACGTCGATATCGACGAGAGCATGATCCGCGCGATCGCCCAGCAGGCCGAGGCCGAGCGCGCCCGGCGCGCCAAGGTCATCCATGCCGAGGGCGAGATGCAGGCCGCCGAGAACCTCGTGGGCGCCGCCAAGCAGCTCGGCGCCGACCCGCGCGCGATCCAGCTGCGCTACCTGCAGACCCTGCAGGGCATCGCCCAGGACAACGCCAAGACCATCGTCTTCCCCATGCCGATGGACCTGGTCACCAAGCTCGGTGACCTGATGGGCGGGGACAAGCGCGACACCTGATCCCGGGCAGGACAGCGACCGGCACCCACGGCCCGCGGCACGTTCCCGGGCCGCAGGCCGGCCTTCGGCGAAGCCGAATGCCGGCGCCATCCGAATGATGATCCCGCAGGGCCATCAACCGCCGGAAGTGACTGATTCTCGGGGTCATGACCGGATCGATGCGTCGCACCCGTCCAGAAGACGAGCGTAGCGCGCGCAGCCGCCCCCTCGAGAGCCACTGCTACCCCACGTTTGCGGTCGAAATGGTCGCCTGATAGATTTCAACCTGAGACGTAGCCCACCTGCCGCGCATCCCCCGGGTGCGCGCGGGATACGGATGTCGCAACTGGCGCTCAAGGACAGAGCACTTCCTGTTCATGCATGGCGCGAGTTGAGCGGCTCTGTGCTTCGGGTCGTCGCGTTGCGCTTGTAGATTCCGCACATGAACAAGGAGTGTTCTCCATGATTCTTGCTCGATATGCTCACGCAGGCATCCGTTCTCTTGGAATAGGCACGCTTGTATCGAAGGCTTCCCGCGGGAGCATATCGAGGATAGCTCCAACCGCAGAGTTAACGGTGCTCGGCATCCATGGTGGTGGTGTAGTGAGTGGATCGGGTGTCGGTGTTGCGCGCGCGAAGATGATCGCGATTTTTCTGTTGGTCGCGGGAGTGTTGACTCCCGTTATCGCAATCGCCAGCGACCCCGTTGACAAGGGATTTTACGTCAGCCATAGGAGTGCGAAAGAGGCCTGTCGGTCATTCGTGGAAGAATCGGATAACCAGTTCCTCTCCGGTTGTGGGACGCATAGTGCTGGATTGAATGGGGCCCGGGATTCCTTTGTAGCGTACGGATTCATGAGGGCCTATGTCTTTAGCCATGATGACACTAATCCCGGTTGTCCATCGGAAACGGCGCCTGACCAGGTTGGTTTGTGTGTTCCGGTGGCTGAACAAAAGCCGGACGACACGGACTATGCCCGCGCCACGAATTCCGGGGCCCCGAGCTGCAACGCCCGCGAAGGCAACCCCATCCACGTCGGCACCGGCAACAAGTACCAGCGTGAAGTCGATATCGCCGACTGGAGCCCGTTTGCTGCGCCCCTGGTGCGCCACTACAACAGCCAGACCGAGGGCCCCGATGGCCGCCACTGGCGCCACACCTGGCAGCGACGCATCGCGGTCGACGGCTTCGAGTTCGAGGACGAGCAGGGCAACGCACACACGCTCGACGACACCCTCGCCCTGATCCGCCCCGACGGCCGAGAGCTCATCTTCTACAGGACCGGCGAGCACAGCCTCGCCGCCACCAGCGCGGAGACGCCGGACGACATCCCGGCGGTGGGCACCAAGCAGTACGCGCTGGAGTGGACCGGCAGCGAGTGGCGCTACCGCACCGAAGCGGGCGCGCGCGAGTACTACGACGAGCAGGGTCGGCTGCTGCGCATCACCGATGCGCGCGGCTACACGCAGACCATCGAGCGCGACGGCGAGGGCCGCATCAGTCGCGTCGTCGGTCCCTACGGCCGCGCCCTGACGTTCGCCTACGACAGCATCGGGCGCCCGAGCCGTGTCACCGACCCGGCCGGCGAGACTGTCGACTATGGCTATGACACCGAAGGCCGACTCACCAGCGTCACCGACCGCACGGGTGCGACGCGCAACTACCACTACGGCGAAAATGGTGCGCCGGGCGACGCGCTGACCGGCATCACCGACGAAAACGGCGCGCGCTTCGCCACCTGGACCTACGACGAGCAGGGCCGGGCGATCACCAGCGAGCACGCCGGCGGCGCCGAACGCACCGAGCTCGACTACCGCGACGACGGCACCGTCCGTGTCACCGACGCCAACGGCGCCGAGCGCACCTACACGATCGAGACCGTGCGTGCGCGCAAGCTGCCCGCGCGCATCGATGGCGACGGCTGCAGCGCCTGCGCCAGCGCCCGCGCCCGCGAGCGCGAATACAACGACCGCGGCCTGCCCGTGCGCGTCGTCGACGGCAACGGCAACGTCACCACCTACGCCTACAACGACGCCGGTCTGCAGACCTCGCGCACCGCCGCCGCCGGCACCGCCGCCGAGCGCACCGTCACCACCGAGTGGGACACCGCCCTGCGCCGCCCCGTGCGCATCACCGAGCCCGGCCTCGTCACCGAGTACAGCTACGACGCGCACGGGCGGCGCGTGAAGCGCACGCGCACCGATACCGCCACGGGCGCGACGCGCACCACCACCTGGCGCTACCACCCCGACGCCAGCGACGGCACCCCGGGGCGCCTGGCGGCCATCGACGGCCCGCGCACGGACGTCGACGACATCACCCGCTTCGAGTACGACGCCGACGGCAACCGCACCCGCGTGATCAACGCCGCCGGCCACGTCACCAAGATCACCGCGCATGACGCCTACGGCCGGCCGACCGAGCTCGTCGACCCCAACGGCCTGGTCGCACAGCTCGCCTACGACGCCGCAGGGCGCATCAAGGAGCGCGAGCGCGGCGCTCGCGTGACCCGCTTCGCCTACGACGACGCCGGCCAGCTCGTGCGCCTCGAGCGCCCCGATGGCAGTGTCCTGCACTACGAATACGATAGCGCCCATCGCGTGACCGCGATCGAGGACGAGGACGGCCACCGCATCGAATACACCCTCGACGCCGGCGGCAACCGCACCGCGCGCCACGTCCATGACGCCAGCGGCGCCGTCGCGCGCGAGCATCGCCGGGCGTTCGACGAACTCGGGCGCCTGATCCGCTCGATCGGTGCGCAGGGCCAGACCACCACCTACGCCTACGACGCCAACGACAACCGCACGGCCACCACCGACCCGGCCGGCGAGCGCGTCACGCGTGCGTTCGACGCCCTCGATCGCGTCATCCGCCAGACCGATGCGATGGGCGGCACCACCGCGTTCGCCTACGACGACCGCGACCGCGTGACGGCCGTCACCGACCCCAACGGCCACACCACGCGCTACACCTACAACGGCTTCGGCGACCGCACGGAGGTCGACAGCCCCGACGGCGGCGTGACCACCTATGCCTACAACGAAGCGGGCCAGCTCATCGAGGAGACCGACGCACGCGGGCGGACCACCACGTACACCCGCGACGCCCTCGGCCGGCGCACGCGCGCCGACTACGCCGACGGCACCAGCGCCACCTTCGTCTGGGACGAGGGCGACAACGGTATCGGGCACCTCAGCCGCATCGAGGAGCCGGCCGCCACCACCGAATGGGCCTACAACGCCTTCGGCGAGGTCACCGAGCGCACGCGCACCGCCGGTCGCGTCACGCTGACGACCCGCCATGAATACGACGCCGCGGGCCGGCGCACCGCGATGGTCTACCCCTCGGGCACGCGCGTGACCTACACCCATGACGAAGACGAGGTCACGGCCCTGGCCGTCGACGGCGAGACCGTGCTTGAAGACATCGAGCACGAGCCGTTCGGCCCCGTCGGCGGCTGGCGATGGGGGGACGGCGATCGCCACACCCGTGCCTACGACCGCGACGGGCGCCTCGTCGCCCACGCGATGCCGGACGGTACGCGCACGCTCGCCTGGAGCGTCGACGACCAGGTCACCGGCATCACCGGCCCCGATGCCGCGAAGACCTACGGCTATGACGCCAACGACCGCCTGACCACGAGCGCGAGCGGGCAGGGCGTCTACAGCTACGCCTACGACGCCAACGGCAACCGCACCAGCCGCGGCGTCGACGGCGCGCAGGAAAGCTACACCTACGCCGCCGACAGCAACCGCCTGCAGCAGGTCAGCGGTGGCGACAACGCCGACAGCGCCGCCTAGAGCCACGACGCCGCCGGGAACATGACCGGCGACGGCGAGCACAGCTACGCCTGGGGCCCGCGCGGGCGCCTGCAGGCCGTCGACGGCGGCGACACGGCCGACTATCGCTACAACGCCCTCGGCCAGCGCATCTACAAGCGCGCCAGGCGCGACGTGCCCGACTACGCCGCGCTCACCGAAGCGGCGGCGCAAAAGGCCGACGCCCTGCAGGCCGAGACGCAACGCCTGCGCAGCGAGGCCGATGAGGCCCGCCAGGCCGCGCGCAGCGCCGCGCGCGAAGCCCGACAGGCCCGCCGCACGCAGCAACGGGCCGAACGCCGTGCCGAGCAGGCCGAGCGACAGGCCAGACACCATCGCCGCCGGGCCGAGCGCTGGCAGGACCGCGCCGATGCCGAGGCCGCCGGCCAGCGCGCCGACAACGCCCGGGCGCAGGCCGAACAGGCCCGCGAGCGCGCCCGCAACCGCAGGGCCGAGGCCAGAAAGAAGCATTCCGCGGCAGCGCAGCAGCGCCAACAGGCCGCCGAATACCGCCGCCGCGCGGCCGAGCAGGGCCCGCCGATGAAGACCACCCGCTTCGTCTACGGCCCGAACGACCGCCTCATCGGCCGCTACGACAAGAATGGCCACGCCGAACGCGAATACATCCGCTTCGGCACCCGCCCCGTGGCCACGGTCGACAAGACCGGCAAGATCCACTACATCCACACCGACCACCTCGGCACGCCGCGCGCGGTCTCCGAGCCGGACGGCGACGTCGTGTGGCGCTGGCAGTCCAGCCCGTTCGGCGAGGGCAAGCCCGACGAAAACCCCGACGGCAAGGGCAAACCGTTCGAGCTGCGGTTGCGGTTCCCGGGGCAGTATCATGATCCCGAGACCGGCAGGCATTACAACTACTTCCGGAGCTACGATCCCGCCACCGGGCGCTACGTAAGCAGTGATCCGATCGGCTTCGCGGGAGGAATGACGAATCTGTATGGTTACTCGTTTGCCGACCCGATCAACTGGTCCGACGCTGATGGACTCGCCCCGAACCCATCGAGTCGTCCCGGGAACCCCGGAGCCCGAACCGGGGGCAGTACCATCGTACGTCCTGGAAGTACTGGGCCTGCAGCGAGAGGTCCCTATCCCGGCGCGCCACCGAGTAAGCTGGATCGTATTGCCAACACGGTGGCGAAACAGGCGGCCAAGAAGGCGGCAAATAAGGCCGTGCCCGGCTCCGGCAGTTTGATTGGTTCCAATCCGATTTCTGTTGGTTTCGGGGCTCTGCTCTACTCGAGTAAGTTGGGCGCACACCCGTGTGAAATGCCGGGGGGACCGTCTTGCACTCCGGAAGGATATGAACCACCAGAGGTGCCTGAAGAGTATCAGTTGGTGGACCGCTATCGGTTTTTTGGACACATGGTTGACGGTATTCACGCCGCTGCAGC
>CAYTWS010000123.1:0-5546 GCA_964442145.1 uncultured Ectothiorhodospiraceae bacterium
TGCGCCCGTGGAAGCTCTTGTGGCAGACCAGCACCACGGGCTCGTCGACGCCCTGGTCGCGGCCGTGGCGGCGCGCCAGCTTGATCGCCGCCTCATTGGCCTCGGCGCCCGAGTTGCAGAAGAACACGCGATCGTGGCCGGTGAGCGCGGTCAGGCGCTCACCGAGCGCCTCCTGCTGCGGGATGCGGTAGTTGTTCGACACGTGCACGAGGGTGTGGGCCTGCTCGGCGACCGCTTGTGCGACGGCCGGGTGCGCATGGCCCAAGCCGCACACGGCGATCCCGGCCAGGGCGTCGAGGTAGGCGTGCCCGTCGCTGTCCCACACCCACGCGCCGGCGCCCTCGACCAGGGTCACGGGCAGCCGGTTGTAGGTGGCCATCAGAGTGCGCTCGCTCATGGCGCGGTCCCGCAAACGAAAAAAGCCGCTCGTGGCGGCTGGATAAGCGCTAAAGTATAGCCTGGTTGACGCAGTGCCTACAAGACGCTTCGCCCGGCGCCCCGGTTACCCGCAGCCGGCAAGGCTGATACCATACCGCAGCCGTCGGGAATTCACGGTCCCGATGATCATCCGGCTCTACAGGTAATCGACGAGGTCCCAATGGACGTACAAGAGCGCATCCGCGAGCACATCGAGTCGCACCCGATCGCGATCTTCATGAAGGGCTCACCCAACGCCCCGCAGTGCGGCTTCTCGGCGCGCACGGCGGAAGCGCTGAAGGACTGTCAGCGCCCCTTCCATTGGGTGAACGTCCTGGCCGATCAGGAGATCCGCTCGGGGCTGCCGCAGTACTCGGACTGGCCCACGTTCCCCCAGGTGTTCGTCAACGGCGAGCTCGTCGGGGGCTGCGACATCACGCTCCAGCTCTATGAGCAGGGCGAGCTCAAGCAGATGGTCCAGCAGGCCGCCGACGCCCAATCCGAGGCCTGACGTCGCACTGGCACCTCTGGCAGTCCCGACGGGGCGGCGAGAGCCACTGCATCACCGGCTATGCCACGGCCCGCATCGCCCGGCGCGATGCGGGCCGTGTTATTTCCGGGCGTTGTCGTTGAGGTTGCGCCGGGCGCGCGACTGCAGCTCCGCGGGCGAGAGATTGGAGCCGGGCCCCGTCCACACGGCAAACCCGGTGCGCAGCTCGACGTCCGAGTCTTGCCCGCGGACCTGGAGTACGGGGCGACCCGCGGCCCCGCGCTCGATCCGCTCGAACAGGCTGGGACGAAAGCCCTCGGCCGTGGGCGCGGCCATCACCAGGCCGAAGCGTTGCGTGTCGATGCGGCAGACCGAATCGGTTGGCCGCACCGCCCGCATCAGCCGCCGGCCCAGGCGGGCTACGCCAGCCTCGCGGTTGTTCGATTCCATGGCGCGCCCGGTGACGTCGATGAGGGTGCAGCACACGGCCCCACCACGCATACCCGCCTCCATCAAGTGGGTGGTGAGCTGGGCCTCGAACCAATCGGCGTTGCCCAACCCGGTCAAGCGGTCGCTCGCCCAGTGCTCAGCGCGCTTGTCGGAGCCCCGTGTGAGCTCGCGCGAGGACTCGATCAACAGGTTTTGCGCCTGGGCGTGGCTGCCGACAGCGAAAATGCGGGCGATGAGCTCCTGGGCATCGAACGGCTTGTGCAGGAAATCGTCGACGCCGTGGCGGAACGCCTTGACCAACGCGTCCATGCCCTCGCTCGCCGTCGCAAGAATCACCGCCGTATAGCGCCCCTCGTCCTCGTCGCGCGAGCGGATCTGCTGGGTGAGCTCCAGGCCGTCCATGCCCGGCATGAGCCAGTCGGCGATGACCACGTCGGCGGCACGATCGCTGAGATAGTCGAGTGCCGCCTGCCCCGACCCGGCGACGCGGATGTCGCGATAACCCGCTTGGCGCAACGCCCGCACGAAATACGTGCGCCCGGTGCGTGCGTCGTCGACGACCACGAGTGACAACGCATCGTGACGCAGATCCTGGACGGGGCTCATGGGGACGCGTCCGCCTCGCTTGCGCTGGTGTGCAGCGCTTCCCAGCGGTTGATCACAGTGCAGAAAAGCGCAGCGGTCATCCGGGTATCATACACTGCCGAGTGCGCTTCGTTCGCATCCCAGCCGAGCCCAGCGGCTTGGGCCGCCCGGGCCAGCACGGTTTGCCCGAACGCCAGTCCACCCAGCGTCACGGTGTCGAAGAACGAGAACGGGTGGAACGGATTGCGCCGTATGCCATTGCGCTCGACGGCCGCGTTCAAAAAGTTGAGATCCAACGCCGCGTTGTGCCCGACCAGGATGGCGCGATTACAACCGGCCTCGCGCACCGCCTGGCGCACCGGCTGGAAGATGTAGGCCAGGGCATCGTGCTCGCGCCGAGCGGCCCGCAGCGGATGCCACGGATCGATGCCGTTGACCTCGAGCGATTTCGACTCGATGTTGGCGCCCTCGAACGGGACGACGTGGGTCGACACGGGCTCGTCCGCCTCCAGCCAGCCCGCCTCGTTGAGGCGCAGCGTCGCCGCCGCGATCTCCAGCAGGGCGTCGGTGCGCGGATTGAATCCGCCCGTCTCGACGTCGACGACCACGGGCAGGAAACCGCGGAAGCGATGGGCCATCGAGGTGGCGGCGCCGGGCTCGTACATCACACTTCTCTCGGCAAGTTAGCCGGGCAGTCTGCGATCGCTTGGGGGAAAAGGCAATCGGGGTGCGCGCGCCGCTAGCGAATGGATTGGCTGCAGGGCGCGCGCCCGTTGTGTCGTGGCGCCAAGCCTGCGCGAGCGCTTGCCTTGCACCTGTGCGACAACCTGGTCCCGGTGCGTGCGACGGCGGCGACCGATCCGTACACTGGGCGCCGATCCGCGCCCACTCACCCGATCGGCCGCGCATGGGAGCGCTACTGCCGTGTTGCGTCTACTGTCGCTGTTCGCCGAGCTGTTGCGCCTGCGCGTAGGCCCGCAAGCGCTGCCGGCGTCGGATCGCGTCGTGGTCGTGTCCGTGGCTGCGCTCGTCGGCGCCTCGCTTTTGGCCGTGCAGCGCCTCTATCCGCCCGGCTTGGCGGCGAGCCGGGTTGGCCTCGATTTGCTCATCGAGGTCGCCTTCTTCGCTGGCGTACTCTATTGGGCGCGCCACCCGGAGCGTTTCCGTCAGACCTTCGCCGCCGCTTGTGGCACCAGCGCCCTGCTGGTGCTTTTGACGTGGCCGCTGCTCGACATCGTCGTCGAGCGCTCCCGCGAGGATTCCCTGCATGGGCTCGCGGTGCTCGCATTGCTCGGCATCTACGTCTGGCATGTGGTCGTCATCGGCCACATCCTGCGCCACGCCCTGGACGTCCGGCTGCGCCGTGGCATCGCCCTGGCGGTGGTGTTGGTGCTCGGCTCGGGCTTGATCGGCGACGCCGTGCTGCCCCCACCGGCGCTCGAGGAGTCGGGTTGATGCATGTGCACGTGCTGGGCATCGGCGGGACCTTCATGGGTGGGGTCGCGCAGCTGGCCGCCGCCCGCGGTGACCGGGTCACCGGCGCCGACAGCGGCGTTTACCCGCCCATGAGCGACCAGCTCGCCGCCGCGGGCATCGACGTCATCGAGGGTTGGGATCCCGGCCAGCTCGAGCCCGCCCCGGACCTCGTCGTCATCGGCAACGCCTTGAGCCGTGGGAATCCCGCGGTCGAGGCGGTCCTCGATCGCGGTCTGGCGTACACCTCGGGGCCCGCGTGGCTGCGCGAGCGGGTGCTGCTCGACCGCCATGTCGTTGCCGTCGCGGGTACGCACGGCAAGACGACGACCGCCTCGATGGTCGCCCACGTACTCGCCGAGGCCGGCCTCGACCCGGGCTATCTCATCGGCGGTGTGCCGCAAGGCTTCGGGGTCTCGGCGCGTCTGGGCCGGGCAGCCCCGTTCGTGGTCGAGGCCGACGAGTACGACACGGCGTTCTTCGACAAGCGCTCCAAGTTCGTCCACTACGGACCGCGCACCCTCGTGCTGACGAACCTCGAGTTCGATCATGCCGATATCTTCGACGATCTCGCGGCGATCGAGCGTCAATTCCATCACATGATCCGAACGGTGCCGGCCCGCGGACGCCTGCTCGCACGCGCCGGCGATGCGGCCCTGGGGCGGGTGCTCGACCGCGGCTATTGGACACCACTGCAGCGCTTCGCGCCGGCTCCGGCCAGCGGGGCCGATTGGTGGGCCGACGGTGTCAGCACGGACGGCGGCCGATTCCACGTCCATGGCCCCGATCACGAGCCCGGCTATGTCGACTGGGATCTCATCGGCGAGCACAATGTCGCCAATGGGGTCGCCGCCATCGCCGCCGCAGGCGATCTCGGTGTCTCGCCGTCGGTGGCCGGGGCGGCGCTGACGCGCTTTGCCGGGGTGCGCCGGCGCCTCGAGCTGCGCGGCGAGCCGCGCGGTGTCCGCGTCTACGATGATTTCGCCCACCACCCGACCGCGATCCGCGAGACCCTGACGGGGCTACGCGCCCGCGCGGGCACCGCCCGAATCCTGGCCGTGCTCGATCTCGCCTCGAATACGATGCGTGCCGGTGTGCATGCACGGGCGTTAACGGATGCACTGGTACCGGCCGACCGGGTCATCCTGCACGCTGGCGGGGACCTCGCGTGGGATCCGGCCGAGCTGGTCGCCGGGATGGGACACGAGCGCGCCATGGTGTTACGGGATCCGGCTGCGGTTGAGGAGACGCTGCGAGCCGATGCGGAGCCAGGCGACCACGTGGTGCTCATGAGCAACAGCGGCTTCGGCGGCCTCCCGGGCCGGCTCGTCCAGTCGCTCGCGCAAGCCTCGGAAGGCAACGCCCATGGTGCGTGAATCGACCATACCGAGCCACATCGGCAAGTATGAGCTCGGCGAGCAGTTGGGCCGCGGCACGTGCGGTACGGTCTATCGCGCATTCGACCCGTTCGTCGGCCGCGATGTCGCGCTCAAGCTGGCCCATCCGGGTGCGACGGCCCAGTCACTGTCGGATCAGGGGCGCCGCACGTTCTTCTCCGAGGCGTACGCCGCAGGGCAATTGGCCCACCCGCACATCGTGTCCGTCTACGATGCCGGCATCGAGGGTCCGTATAGCTACATCGTCATGGAGTACGTGCCCGGTCACACACTGCGCGAGTGGGGCCACAGTGCACACGAGAGGCTCCCGCGCGAGCGCGCCGTCGAGATCGTGTTCCGCTGCTGCCAAGGGCTCGACTATGCCCACCGCCGCGGGGTGATCCACCGCGACGTCAAGCCGGGCAACATCATGGTCACCACGGAGGGCACCACCAAGATCAACGATTTCTCGATCGCGCTGATGACCGCGCGGGGCGATGGCAGTACCCCGGGTGTAGCCGAGGGCACGCCGCACTACATGGCACCCGAGCAGGTGCGCGGCGTCGATGTCGGCCCCCGCACCGACGTCTATGCGCTCGGGGCCGTGCTGTTCGAGCTGCTCACGGGCCGGCGCCTGTTCGAGGAGCCGGATGTGCAGCGGTTGTTCCGCACCATCCGCCAGATGCAGCCGCCCAAAGTCAGCGACTATGTCGCCGACTGCCCCGACGAGCTCGTCCGCATCGTCGATCGCGCCC